>DASPGK010000287.1:0-5437 GCA_035620655.1 Candidatus Krumholzibacteriia bacterium | reverse complement strand
TCGGGTCAGAGCCGTCGAGCGCCGTCGAGAAGATCTCGTACGTCTCGTCGTAGTCCCAGGCGTAGCGGCGCTGCTTGCCCGCCGCGCGATTCTCGATCTCCATTTTTTGCTTCGCCACCGCGTCCGGATCCAGGTGCGTGGAGGCGAAGATCACCCGCTCGTGTTTGGGATCGAAGTAGGCACACGTCGTCTTGCCGGTTCCGTTGGAGGCGCGGTGCACGTCGCCGGTTTCGAGCGAGAGCATATAGATCTGATAGAACGGATTGTCCTTCTCGCGCTCGGCCTGGAATACGAAGCGCTTGCCGTCGGGCGAGAAGTAGCCTTCGCCCGCGCGCTTGCCTTCGAACGTGAGCTGGCGGACGCGGGACAGATACGTGGCCTCGCCGGGCATTTCGTCGGCGGCAAGGGCTGGGCTCGCGGCGGCGGCGAGCAAGACGGCGAACGGAACCCCAAAACGCATGAGCGTCTCCTTATATCGAATCCGGGTAGGACGAGTCGGCTGGGCCGCCCCATCCTACCCCAGGAAGGCCGACTCGCCAAGCCCCCGCCAACTTTCCCTCCGGCCGGGTGTAGTCCATGTGGCGACGCTGAAACGACTGATGAGAACGGCGGCGTGTCGGGTAGCCCGTGGAAGCAAAACGCTGTGGCTGGCTATCGCACGTGGTCAAAGCGGGTCCGGTGCCCGCCGTCTCATCATTTTCGGCGCCGCTTTTTTTTCGTGATTGTCCTCCCCGTTCACTTCCCGGTACCCTTCCCCCGGCGCTTTCCCGAACCACTCCCGGATACCGAAGGGGGTCTCCATGGAGATCAACTACTGGGCCGTCCTCGTGGCGGCGTTGTCGGGCTTCGCGGTCGGTGCGTTATGGTACGGACCGCTCCTCGGCAAGCAGTGGATGGCCGCTTCCGGCGTCACCGAAGCCGACGTCAAGAGCACGAACTTCCCCAAGATATACGGTCTCACATTCCTCATGAGCTTGGTCTCCGCGTACGTGCTCGCGCACGTGGTGGGGCAGTTCGATGCAACGACGGCGATGGCGGGTGCCCAAGCGGGCTTCTGGCTGTGGCTGGGCTTTGTCATTACGGTGCAGATTACCGACGCGTTGTTCAATCGCGGCAGCATGCGCCTGGTTTCGATCGATGCCGGATACCGCTTGATCTGGCTGGTGGTGATGGGCGTCATTCTCGCGGTGTGGCGGTAGCCGGACCCCCGATCTCGTTGCGAGCCGAACTTCGTCGGCGGTCGTAAGGGCGCCATCGACGACCATGAGCCTTCTATCGCATCTCGAATGCAGTCAGTGCGGGCGCCGCTACGACGCCGACGCGCTGCGTGGCTTGTGCGACGATTGCCGTCGTCCGCTCTTGGCGCGCTACGACTTGCGCGCGGCGGCCCGCGCCATCGACCGTGCCGCGGTCCAGGGCCGCGCGCGCGATGTCTGGCGCTTCCACGAGCTGCAACCGGTTCGCGACCCGGACTTGCGATTATCCCTCGGCGAAGGCGGGACCCCGCTCGTTCGTGCCTCGCGTCTCGCAACGGCACTCGGTTTTTCGCGCGACGCAATTTTCATCAAAGACGAAGGCCCCAATCCGACCGGGTCGTTCAAAGCGCGCGGCATGGCGGTCGCTGTCTCACGCGCGCTGGAGCTGGGCGCGCGCGTGCTCACCGCGCCCTCAGCGGGGAACGCCGGTTGCGCGCTAGCCGCGTACGCGGCGCGCGCCGGTGTCGAAGCCCACGTCTACATGCCCGCCGACGTCCCGGCGTCGTTTACCGCGCAGTGCCGCGCGTACGGGGCGCGTATCCATTTGATCGACGGCCTCATTACGGATTGCGGGCGCGCGTCGATCGAGGACGCGGCGCGCTTCGGGCGCTTCGACCTGTCGACGCTCAAGGAGCCGTATCGCCTGGAAGGGAAGAAGACGCTGGGGTACGAGCTGGCGGAGCAGTCGGGGTGGAACTTGCCCGACGTAATCGTGTATCCGACCGGCGGCGGTACGGGCCTGGTCGGCATGTGGAAGGCCTTCGACGAGATGGAAGCGCTGGGGTGGATCGACGCGCGTCGCCCCCGCATGGTGTCGGTCCAAGCCAGCGGGTGCGCGCCCATCGTGCGCGCGTTCGATCATACGGAGGATACCGCCGCGCCGTGGGAGGACGCCTCCACCGTGGCGGACGGGTTGCGCGTCCCCGCCGCCGTCGGCGATGTGCTCATGCTGCGCTCCATTCGTGAGTCGAAGGGCACCGCCATCGCAGTCACCGACGAAGATCTAATGAACGGCGCCGAAACGATCGCGCGCGCCGAAGGTATCTTCGCCGCCCCCGAAGGCGGGGCGACCGTCGCGGCCTACACCAAGCTGCGCGCGCGCGGTTGGATTCGCGAGGGCGAGCGGACCGTGCTCTTCAATACCGGCAGCGGGTTGTCATACGCGCACCTGTGGAGCGACGCCGGGCGGGCGCGCCTGGGAGGCAGTGCGTGAATCCGCCGATCGCGAAGAAGATACCCAAGAACGTCACCGTCCACGAGGACCCGCGCGTCGACGAGTACCACTGGCTGCGCGAGCGCGACAACCCGGACGTCGTGGCCTACCTGCGCGCCGAAAACGAGTACGCCGACGCGATGCTGGCGCCGACCGACCGCCTCCAGAGACTCCTCTACGATGAAATGCTCGCGCGCCTGAACGAGACCGACTCGTCGGTGCCGGTCCAGCGCGACGAGTACTTCTACTACACGCGCACCGAGAAGGACCGGCAGTACGAGATCTTCTGTCGTAGGCGCGCGACCGACGCCATCGAGACCGACGCGCCCGAGGAGGTCCTGCTGGACGAGAACGCGCTCGCGCACGGCCGTCCGTACTTCGCCGTCGGCGCGCGCGAGGTGAGCCCCGATCACCGGTACCTCGCGTACACCGTGGACACCACGGGATCCGAATCGTTCGAGCTGTTCGTCATGGACCTCGCGACGCGCGCCGTCGTAGACGGCCCCATCCCCGGACTTTCGTACGACGTCGAGTGGGGCAACGACAGCCACACGCTCTTCTACACGATTCTAGACGTGCAAATGCGCCCGCACGCGGTGCGCCGCCACCGGCTCGGGGCTCCGGCCGTCTCCGACGTCGAGTTGTACCGCGAGTCGGATCCGGCCTTCTTCGTGGGGGTCGAAGTGTCGCGCAGCCGCGAGTATCTCTTCATCGTGATGGAGAGCAACACCACCACCGAGATGCACGTTGCGCGCTCCGCCGACGCCGTGTCCGACGCGGGGCCGTCGGCGTTCCGGGTCGTTCAACCGCGCCGGACCGAGGTCGAGTACCACATCGCGCACTCCGGGGAGTCGTTCTTCATTCTCACCAACGAGGACGCCTTCAACTTCCGCGTGTTCGAAGCGCCGGCGCGCGACCCCTCGCGCGCGCAGTGGCGCGAGATCATCGCCCACCGGCCGTCGGTCAAGATCGACGCGGTCGAGGCCTTCGAGCGCCACCTCGTGGTGGTGGAGCGCGAGAACGGGTTGAAGCGCATTCGCGTCATCGATCTGTTGACGCGCGAGTCGCGCGAGGTTGCGCTCGACGAGCCCGTGTACACGGTGTGGCTCGAGCAGAACCCCGAGTTCCACGCGACCACGCTGCGCTTCAGCTATTCGTCGCTCACGACGCCGCGCTCCGTGTTCGACTACGACATGGCGGAGGGAACCCTGGTGCTGCGCAAGCGCTACGACGTGCTGGGCGGCTTCGACCCCGCGCGTTATGCGAGCGAACGCCTGTACGCGAGTGCGGTCGACGGCACCCGCGTGCCCATCTCGCTCGTGTACCGCCGCGACACCCCGCGCGACGGGAGCGCACCCGTGCTGCTGTACGGCTACGGCGCGTACGGCGTGAGCGTCGAACCGCACTTCGTCTCCAACCGCGTGAGCCTCTTGGACCGCGGCGTCATCTTCGCCATCGCGCACGTGCGCGGCGGCGGGGAGTTGGGGCGCGCGTGGTACGAGAAGGGCAAGCGCTTCTACAAGCGCAACACCTTCACCGACTTCATCGCGTGCGCCGAGCACCTGATCGCGAAGGGCTACACGCGGGCGGGTGGCATCGTGTGCTACGGCGGGAGCGCGGGTGGCATGCTGATGGGGGCGGTCGCCAACCTGCGGCCCGACCTGTGGCGCGCGATGGTCGCCGTCGTACCCTTCGTCGACGTGCTCAATACGATGCTCGACCACTCGCTGCCGCTGACCGTGATCGAGTTCGAGGAGTGGGGCAACCCCGAGGAAAAGAAGGCCTACGAGTACATCCGGTCCTACTCGCCCTACGAGAACATCCAACGCCAGGACTACCCCGCCATGTTGGTCTTGAGCGGGTTCAACGACCGCCGCGTGCAGTACTGGGAGCCGGCCAAATGGGTCGCGAAGCTGCGCGCGACGAAGACCGACGCCAACCCGCTCTTGCTGCGAACGCGCATGGGCGAAGGCCACAAGGGTGCTTCGGGGCGCTACGACTATTTGAAAGACGTCGCACTCGAATACGCGTTCATATTGGAACGCGTGGGGCGCGAGGGGTAGTAACCGTGGGTGCCTGGCTGCGGCGCAACGCGCTTCGGTTGGCCTTCGCGGCGGGTGCGAGTTGGGCGGTGGTCGGGCTGTTCATGGAGGATCTGTTCGCGTGGGTTCCGGATAACGCGGGTCGAAGCGCGATCGAGTTCGCGGTCGTCATGATGGTGGCACTCGCGAGCGTCGGCATCACGTGGATGATCACGCGTTGGCGGGCGGGGTTTCTGGTTCCGCCCGCCGGCCTCTCGGCCGGGTTCTGGATCACGCGCGCGCTCCTGATTCCCATTCTCGTCTGGGTTCTCCTCGCGGTCGTGTGCGGCCTGATGGCGCTAGTGGAACTTCGCATCACGGGCGATCCTTCCGACTCGCAGTACGGCGTATCGGTCGCGTGGGCGGTGGTGTGGTACCCGGTGTTCCTGACGCCTATCGTCGCGACCGTCGCGCTGTGGCGAGCGGCGCTGCGTTGACGGACGAGCCCGGCGGAGCTATGATCAGACGCTGCAGTGGTCATCGCACAAGGAGTGGACACCATGAACGTGTTTCGCTACGCGATGGTCGGCTCGGCATTACTCGCGACACTCACATCCTGCTCGACCACCGTCCTAGAGCACGAAGCTAGTCCCAACGCCTCGAAGCAGTCCTTCATCAGCGACGGTCTCGTCATCCTGGGGTGTACGGCCAGCGTCGACACCACCAACGCGCTCACCATTTCCGACGAAATGTGTCCCGCGCTCGAGGCTTCCCTGTCGAAGGAAGAAAAGGCCGTCAAGGTGACGCCATGGAAGGACGCACGTGCGGCGCTCGGGGACAAGGCGCGCCTGTGCCTGTTGGATGTCGGGAAGACAGGAGAGCTGAGTGCCGCACAGATCGATAGCGTGGCCGCGGCACTGCCGAAGTCTCGCTACGTCATCGTCCAC
>DASPGK010000286.1:0-3121 GCA_035620655.1 Candidatus Krumholzibacteriia bacterium | reverse complement strand
CGTGTACGCGACCACCATCGTGCGCGGTGCGTCGTCGGCGACTTGGGTGAGCGTGAACGTGAGCTCCTTGCCCTCTCGCTCGATCGAGCCCGGCTGCACAACGCCGGCCACGCGCAAGCGCTTGTCGACCGCGTCGTCGCCCATGGCGGCGACTTCGTCGATGGTCTTGTAGTAGGCCTTGCCCTCTTGATAGCCGACGAACGCGAAGTACCCGAGGGCGGCGAGGATGACGCCGATTCCCACGGCGAATCGTCTCTGTCTTTTCATATGTGATGACACTCCGATGGAGGGTTACGCGCGGCCCCGCACCGCGCTGAATATACCCGAAGTTCGCCCGGGGGTTCAACGAAGCTCCGTCGGCAAGCGGCGTATCTTCGCCGGCCCCGATCGGGGTAGCTCCCAGCCCCCCCGAGTATGTGGACACGATCATCCAATAATGGAGAATATTCTCTATGTGGTTGCCGAAAGCGCGGACGCTCGGGAAACGACTAGAGACGTAACACAATAAAAGGAAACGTGTTACAAGAGTGCAAGGATCGCGCCGGGGGCGGCATCGCGATTGCGTTGCGGATGCGGCCAGACCGCCGACAGCGGTCCCGCCCGAAGCACCATGCAGCACCTCATCGTTTGGATACTTTTCGCATTTGCCGCCGTGTCACCCGCCGCTGCGTTCGCGGCCGACGCTGGCACCGCCGCGCCGTCGACGCTCGAGGAGTACCTCGCGATCGCGCGCGCGAACAACGCGAGCGTCGCGTCGATCGTCGCCGGCGCACGTGCGTCGCGCGAGCGCGTTGGGGTGGCGAAGGGCTACCCCGATCCCCGGCTCCTCTACGGATACTACGTCTCCCCCGATGTGCTGGAAGGGCGTCAGGAGATCATCCTCCAGCAGGAGATCCCGTTTCCCGGCAAGCGCGGCCTGCGGGGCGAGATCGCCTCGCGCGAAGCGTCGATGGCCGAGCGCATGTCGGACGCGATGGTCCTGGAAGTCGATTTCGAGGTGAAGATGGCCTTCTATCAGTATCTCGGGTTGACCGAAATCGCGCGCGTGCTCGGGAACGAGGCCGATCTCCTGCGACGCATGCGCGACGTCGCCAAGGTGCGCTACGAGTCCGGGAGCGCGGAACAGCAGGACGTGCTGAAGGTCGAGCTCACACTCTCGCGGCTGGCGGACGAAACGACCATCAATCGCCGTGATATCGCCACGACCCGCGCGCGTTTAAACGAGCTGATCGGTCGCGACGCGGCTTCACCGCTTCCCGATCCCAAATGGAGTTCGCCCGACGTCTCGATGATCGACCGGGCCGCGCTCTCGGACTCCGCGCTGGTTCACCGGCCGGAAATCGACGGCGCGCGCCAGGAGATGGCGGCGGCCGAAGCCACGCGCCGCTTGGCCAAGCGAGAGTTCATTCCGGACTTCATGCTCGGCGTCAATTACGAGTTCGGCGCCGGCGAGGACGATTGGTGGGAATTGATGGCCGGCATCAACCTCCCGATCTGGATCGGAAAACGGCGCGCGATGGTCCGCGAAGCGGAGGCGATGCAGAAGAGCGCCGAGTATCGAATGCGAGAGGAGACGCTCCGCACGTTGAGCGAGGTGGAGGCGGCGACGGTGCGCGCGCGCGCCGCCCGCGAGCGACTCGAGCGCTTCGAGAACGCGATCTTGCCGCAGGCGGAGGCGGCCTTCGCCTCGTCGGAAGCGAGTTACCGCACGGGCCGCGTCGACTTCCTGGATTATCTCGACAGCGAACGCATGCTGCTCGAAATGCGAAGGGACTACGCGATGGTGAGAGCGGACTTCGGAATGCAGCTGGCGGCGCTGGAGCGCGCGGTCGGCTTGGGGTCGGTGACGCGGGAGTGAAAACAATGAAGACGCGCATGGCGATCATCGCGACGGTCGTGTTCTTGTCCGTCGGCTGGGCCGCGCTCATGGCCGGCTGCGGTAAGGGGGAGGGCGAGCAGGGCCAGGAAGCGACGGCGGTGCAGTACCACTGCCCGATGCACCCGACGGTGGTGTCCGACACGCCCGGCGATTGCCCGATTTGCGGAATGAAACTCGTCCCCATCGAGGAAGCGGACGACGACGCCACGACGTCGAGCGACCAGCCCGCGTCCACCGTGCCCGGACAGGCCGTCGTCTCGATCACACCAAAGTCGCGGCAGACCATGGGGCTCGAACTGGGCACGGTAGAACGACGGGTGCTCGCGCGCGAGGTCCACACGTCGGCGCGCATCGTCGCCGATGAGACCCGGCTGCACCACGTGACGGTGAAAGTCGACGGGTGGGTCAACGAATTGTACGCCTCGATCACCGGCCAAGCGGTCAAGCACGGCGAACCGCTGCTTACGATCTACAGCCCCGACTTGCTCTCGGCCCAGCAGGAGTACATCACCGCGCTCAAGACGCTCGAAAAGGTCTCGGCCAGCAGCGACGCCGATGCGCGCCAGGGCGCCGCCGACTTGGTTACGGCGGCCCACCGACGGCTGGAACTCTGGGACGTTTCCGAGGAACAGATCGCACGGCTCGACCGCACCCGCGAGGTGGAGAAATACGTGACGCTCTACTCGCCCATGAGTGGCGTCATCATCGAGCGCAACATCAGCGCCGGCCACAATCTGATGGCCGGGGAAGTGCTCATGACGATCGCCGACCTCACCCGCGTGTGGGGCGACGCGGACATCTATCAGTCCGATCTGCCGTACATCAAGGTCGGCATGCCGCTCCAGATGTCGCTGCCTTACTGGCGGAACAAGACGTTCAAAGGCACCGTCATCTTCGTTTCGCCCACGCTCGACCCCGCGACGCGCACCCTGCACGCGCGGCTCGAGATACCCAACCCCGAGCTGCTGCTGCGGCCCGGCATGTACGGCGACGCGTCGCTCTCCTACTCGCTCGGCGAAAAGCTAGGGATCCCGGCCGAGGCGATCATGTTCAGCGGCGAGCACACCTACGCGTTCAAGGACGGCGGCGACGGCCATCTGATTCCGACCCGGATCCAGGTGGGCGCGCGCGGCGACGGCTGGTACGAGGTGATCGACGGGCTGAAGGAAGGCGACCGCATCGTCGTGTCCGCCAACTTCCTCGTCGACAGCGAATCGAGCCTGAAGGCCGCGCTGGAAGCGA
>DASPGK010000285.1:0-2047 GCA_035620655.1 Candidatus Krumholzibacteriia bacterium | reverse complement strand
GAAGTGGACGTGCTCTTGAAAGCGATGTACTCGGACGCGGGCGACACGGGCGCGATCAAGCGCTGCGAGGTGGCGGGCAAGGGCCGCGACGGCAGTGTGAAGCTGGTGTTCGGCCAGTTCCCCGCCGAGGTCGCGACGTTTGCGGAAGTGGGCGGCGGCTATGATGTCTTCGTTTCGAAGAACACGCTCAAGCGGGGCTACATTCACCCCGAGCAGCAGGTCGACCCGCGCATGCTGGTCCACCTGCGGGTCGACGACGAGACCTACGTGAAGGCGGTCTTCGACCTGTTGAAGCCGGGCGGCTTCGCCTTGATCTACAACCTCTCGCCGGCACCGGCCAAGGAAGGCGAGCCCTACAAACCCTGGGCCGACGGGCGCTCGCCCTTCACGCGCGAACTCTATGAGCGGGTGGGCTTTGCAGTGGTGGCCTTCGACTTGGACGACTCGGCGGCGGCCCGGGAGATGGGTAAGGCCCTGGGTTGGGCCGAGGGAATGGACCTCGAAAAGGACCTGTTCGGGACGTACACCCTGCTCCGGAAGCCGCAATAGGCACTTGACACTCCAATAGGAGTGCGATTAGACTCTCCTATGAGTTTAGTCGGAGTGTCTACGCGAATGCCCACCATTGCCGTCGTCGGGGCCGGGTTCAGCGGGGTTGCTACCGCTGCCAACCTGGCAAGGCTGCCTTGGCCGCGCGGGGTCCGTATCGTTCTCTTGGAACGCGGACCCCGCTTCGCTCGCGGGGTCGCCTACTCGACCGACCACCCCCTCCATCTTCTCAACGTACCGGCCGGTCGCATGGGTGCTCTCGCCGACGACGAGGGCCACTTCTTGCGCTGGCTCAACCGCACCGAGCCGACGATCAAGGGCGACACCTTCGTCCCCCGCCGGCGTTACGGCGAGTATCTCGAGTGGCTCCTCGACGACGCCACCGCGCGCGCGGCTTCCAACGTGGAGATCGTGCGCCGCGCGGGCGACGTCGTGGACGTCGTTGTCTCCGACGCGCGGGCGACGGTAAAGCTCCGCGACGGCGAATCGATCGACGCGGATCGCGTGGTGCTGGCACTCGGGAATCTCCCGCCGCGCGACCCCTTCGCCTCTGTTCTAGAGAGCGACGCGCGCTACGCGCGCGATCCGTGGGCGCCGGGCGCGCTCGCGAGTCTCCCCCGAACGAGGAACCCCGTTCTGTTGGTGGGCTCCGGGCTCACCATGGTCGACGCGGTGCTGGCGCTTCGCGACGCGGGCCACGACTCCGGCTTCATCGCGGTGTCGCGACACGGCATGCTCCCGCACTCGCACCGCGACTGGCCCGCCAAGCCGCCCGTGGTCGAGCCGCCGCGTGCGCTGGAAGACTGGGACGGTTCGGCCGGATCGATCGTGCGAATGGTTCGGGTCTCGTCTCGAGACGCGCGTCGTTCGGGCCTGGACTGGCGCGACGTGATCAATGGTCTGCGTCCCATCACCCCGCAGTTGTGGCACCGCATGCCGCCGCGCGAGCGCGCGCGCTTCGTTCGCCACGTGCGGCCGTTTTGGGAGACGCATCGCCACCGCATGTCGACGCGCGTCGCCGAGGAGATCAACGGGCTGATCGCGCGCGGCGAGCTTGCGATCGTGGCGGGGCGGGTGGCGGAGGCTAGCACGGGCGCGCAGTCGATCACCGTGACTGTACGTCTGCGAGGCTCTGCTGCGACGGCGCGCTACGAAACCGGGGCGGTCGTCAATTGCACCGGACCCGACGGCGACTTCGCGCGCCTGCGCGAGCCGCTGGTGGCGGCGCTGCGCGAGCGTGGAGTATTGGTGCCGGATGCACTCGGGCTAGGTCTCGTCGCCGATGCGAACGGGGCGCTCATTGACGCGCAGGGACGCGCGTCGTCGGTGTTGTTCACGCTGGGGACTCCGCGTCGCGCGGACGCGTGGGAATCGACGGCGGTGCCGGAGCTGCGCGCGCAGGCCGAGCGGTTATCGCACCGGCTTCGCGAGTCGCTCCCCTAGCTGCGAATCTCGACGTGGAATTTCTTGCGTAGGTCGGCCAGGTAGTTCTCGTAGT
>DASPGK010000284.1:0-2633 GCA_035620655.1 Candidatus Krumholzibacteriia bacterium | reverse complement strand
CGTGCATATCGAGCATGAGTTGAATGAGCGCGCGGCACAGAAGCGCGCCGTCGCCGCGAAACACGATGAAGCCGCGCCCGGAGACGATGCGGCCGGCTTCGAGGTCCAGGATGCCCAGCTTCTCGCCGATCTCCCAGTGCGGGAGCACGTCGTCGAAGGGCTTCTTGGCGGCACCGACGGTGCGCACGACTTGGTTGGATGCGGCATCGGCGCCGTCGGGCACCGAGGCGTGCGGGAGATTGGGAACCGTGAGGAGAAGCGAATCGAGCTGTTCTTCGATCTCCTTGTTGCGCGCCTCGAGCGCCTTGATCTTCGAGGACGTCTCCTTCATGGCGGCGTGCAAAGGGGTGATGTCTTCGCCCTTCTGCTTCTTGCGGGCGATCTCCTCGGACGCGACGTTGCGCTCGTGCTTGAGCTTTTCGGAGAGCTGGAGGTTGTCGAGGTGTTCGCGGTCGATGGAGAGTAGTTGTTCGACATCCACCGCGGCGCGGCGGCGCGCAAGCCCGTTGCGAACGCGCTCGGGGTCCTCGCGAATGAGACGGCGGTCTATCACAGAGAGCTTCGCGTGGTTAGGTAAGGCGGAACTCTTCGATCACTTCGCGTCCACCGGACTCCAAGAGCTCCACGGCGAGCGTGCGACCGAGGTCTTCTTCGTTGCCGATGGTCCCCTTGACCATGCACTGGATCTTCTCGCTCCCGTCGGGGAACGCGACCATGCCCTCCAGCTCGAGGGCCTTGCCCTCGATGCTGGCCAGCACCGCCACCGGCGCGGCGGGGTCGACTTCCAGGTGCTCCAAAAACGACCACTCGGCGCGCAGCATGCCGTGGGTCGCGGGGTCGTTGATCGACTGCACGGTGTCCTTGAACTGGTCTTCGGACGAGCGAATGAGCACGGCCAGCGCTCCCTGCCCCGCGGCCGGCACGCACACCGAGTTGGTCAGCAGTTCGGCCACGAACTCCTGCTTGCTCAAGCGCTCGACGTCGGCGGCGGCCACCACCGCGCAGTCGACCTTGGCGCTTTTCACCTTTTGCAGCACGGCGTCGATGCTGCCCTGCATGCGCGCAATCTTCAAGTCGGGGCGGTAGTAGCGCAGCTGGGCCTCCCGGCGCATCGAACTCGTGACCAGGGTGGCGTTCTCGCGCAGCTCGTCGAGGATGCAATCGTCGTTGGAGATGAGCGCGTCGTAGGGGGTGATGCGGCGCGTGAGCGCCCCGATGGTGAGCCCGGCCGGCATCTTGGTCGGCAGCGCGGAGGCATCCAGCACCAGCACGTCGCACTCGCGGTCGAGCAGCACGCTCATCAGGACCGCCATGCGCTCGGGCGAGCCGGGTGCCGCGCGCAGGAGCTTGAGCGACTCGGGCTCTTCGGGGGTGACGAAGTCGATCGCGTGCTTCGACCCGTACCCCTCGAGCATCCGCACGACTTCCTCGAGCTGGACGCGCGAGAGGAGATCGACGTCACTCACGATGCGACACGTCGTTTTCGTCGTCAAACGGGTTCCATCCGTCGTGGGAGAGGGTGCACTGCGCGCCCGCCGGCAAGTGGGCGAAACGATAGCACAGCGCTAGGGGCGGGTCAACGGAGGGCGGGCGTGTGTTCGCGCGGCGGTGCTGCCCGACGAGAGACTATCGACCGACGGAGGTGCGGCGCTCGGCGATGTTGGTCGAGAAGTTCGACTGGAACGAGATCGACGCCGATGCGGCGGCGCGTGCGACCGGCTGCGGCACCGTTTCGGCGGCGATCGATTCCGCGGCGCGGCCGTCGACCATCGCGCGCAGGAACACGACGAAGGCGACCGTCACGACGGCGAGTCCGACCACGACCGGCACCGCGCTGCCCGAGGCCGCCGCGATGCCCAGGCCGGCCAGGACCGCCTGCAGGCCGTACAGCACCAGCAGGGTCTTGCGCGGGGACAAACCGGAGTGGCGCAGCACGTGGTGCACGTGCAAATGATCGGCCGCGAAGAGCGGCGCGCGCAGCACGATGCGGCGCGCCACCGCGAGCAGGGTGTCCAGAATGGGAACGCCCAGCACCAGCATCACCGCGGCGAACGAGTTCACCGTCGGCTCGCGCATGGTAATGAGGCACGCGATCTGGGCCAGCGTCCACCCGAGCAACATCGCGCCCGTGTCGCCCATGTAGATGCGCGCGGGCGGGAAGTTGAACAAGAGGAACCCGAGGCACGCGCCCGCGATCGCGAGCGAGCCGGCCACCACGCCTTCGGCGCCGTCCATGACGCCGATGACGGCGAAGGCGATCGCGGCGATGAACGCCACCCCCGCGGCCAGTCCGTCGTGGCCGTCGACCAAGTTCACCGAGCTCAACATGCCGACGATGAACGCGAGCGACACCGCGCCCGCGACGATCGCGAGCGAATCGATGGCATCGATGCCGGTGAAGAGACGGAAGCCGACCGAGACCAATAGGGCGGCCGCGACGACTTGCACCACCAGCTTGCGCCGCGCCGCGAGGTTGCGCGTGTCGTCGATGATACCCAAGAGCACGACGAGCAAGGTGGCAGGCAACGCCCGCATGATCACGTTCTGATTGGCCCCGGCCGCGAGCGCGATGCCGGCCAAGACGCCGAGCAAGAGCGCGATCCCGCCCAGGTGCGGGATGACGTCCGGGTGAA
>DASPGK010000283.1:0-4241 GCA_035620655.1 Candidatus Krumholzibacteriia bacterium | reverse complement strand
CTCCAGTTCGAGCCCGACGCCTTCGAACAACCCGAGCGTCATGACTGACCCTTGATGCGCTCGACGCGCTGCAGGAGCGACTTCATGATGCGCGCGTAGAGCTTGTCGCCGATGACCTTGTCCTCGTAGCCCGCCTCGATGCTCGGGTTGTCGTTGACTTCGATCAGGTAGAAGTCCGATCCGCGCTGCTTCAAATCCACGCCGTAGAACCCGTCGCCGACGGCGGTGGCCGCGATGGTGGCGAGGCGGATGACTTCGCGGGGCGCGCGCGCGACGGCCAGCGTCTCGACTTTGCCGCTCGTCAAGTAGCCGCGCTTGGTGCGCTTCAGGATCTGCCAATGGCGTCGCGCCATGAAGTAGCGGCACACGTAGAGCGCCTTGCCTTCCAGTACGCCCACGCGCCAGTCGAAGTCGGTGGGCATGAACTCCTGAGCAATGAGCAAGTCGGAGCTTTCGAGGCGCCGCTCGACTTCCTCGCGCAGCTCCATGAGGGTGTTGAGCTTTACCACCCCTTGCGAGAACGAGCTGTCGGGTTGTTTCAAGATGCACGGCAGGTTCAGCGTGTCCGCGATCTGGCTCGCGTTGTCGCGGTGAACAATCATCGTCTTGGGCGTGGGGAGCCGGTAGCGGTCGAACATCTCGGCCAGATAGACCTTGTTGGTGCAGCGGATGATGGACTCGGGGTCGTCGATGACGGCCAGGCCTTCCGCGGCGGCGCGCCGCGCAAAGCGATAGGTATGGTGGTTGACCGCGGTCGTCTCTCTAATAAAAAGCGCGTCGAACTCGGCTACGCGGCGGTAGTCGTCGCGCACGATGTACTCGGGGTCCATCCCGATCGCCTCGGCCGCCTTGCAGAACTTGCGCAGCGCGCGCGGGTCGGACGGCGGGTCGGTCTCGTCGGGGTTGTAGAGGATCGCGAGGTCGTAGCGGAAGCTCTTCTTGCGGCGCGGCCGGCGCTCGAGCTTGACGAAATATTCGTCGGCCGCGTTGACGACGAAGGGCCGCTGCCAGTCCGGAATATCATTGACCGCGATCGGATAGACCTGGTCCAACTCCCACTTCTTCTTTTCGTAGTGGAAGTGCGCGCGCAACAGCGGCGCTTCGAAGAAGGAAAAGAGCTGCTGCGCCAGGCGCTCGTAGCGCTTCACCGTGGTCCTGCCGAAGTAGATATTGAGCTGGTAGCGCTCGGCTTTCAAATGCGCGAGCGAGCGCTGGATCAAGTCGTCCAAGTCCTCGGAGCGAATGCGGAAAATCGCCTCGGTGCGCATGTCCTGGAGGGTCAGAATGCTGGGGATGGCGCGATGGCCGCGCGCTTCGGCCAGCAGCGAGACGTAGTAGCCCGAGCTCATGTAGCGATACGACCGGCACAGGTTGAACACCTTCGCGTTCTCGATGTCGCTGTACGCGGTTTCGGTCAGGTACGCGCGCGCCGACACCACTTCGACGCCGGGAATGTGGAGCGGCCAGTTCTTGGGATTGTTGACGACGAAGAGCCGCGACATGGTCTAGCTCCGGTTGCGCGCGGGCGAAACGACCAGCAAATTGGCGTCGTAAGTCAACACGCCCAAGAGAACGGAACAAATAAGACGGTTGACGCCGACTTCGTAGTAACGCTCCTTGGCGGGATTGGGCTGGTAGGGATCGGCCACCAGGACGTCGCGGTTCGACGAGTCGTAGCCGCACAGCACGACGAAGTGTCCGCCCGGAACCCCGCGCACGTCGTCGTACTCGCCGCGCGGCCCGTACTCGCGCGCGCTCTGATAGAGGTACGTGGAGCTCAGGCCCGCGAGCATCGGAATCGATCCGTTGAGATAGCGACGCATGAGCTTGGGCGAGAGCTCCGCGAAACGAATCTCGCCGCCCATCTCCATGAATTCGATGTATGCGCGCGAGGCGATCTTGAGTTTGCGCTGGTGCTTGACCGCGGTTTGCCGCTGGAGGCGGTCGATCAACTCGCCGCGCCCGAGGGTTCGCCAGGTGGGGTCGAAGACCTGGAGGTTGTAGGAGTACAGGCTCACGCGGTAGCCGCGCTTCAAGGCGTGGCAGCCCAAGAAGACGCCCAGCGTCCCGCCCTCTTCGAGCTGCTCGACGTCGCGCACGACGTCGGCAAGGTCGATCTTGTCGCCGTGGTAGCGATAGATCGCGTGCAGACAGGTGGCACCGCAGCTCACGTCGTCGGGCTGGCGCATGATGTCGAGATGGATGCGCTTTTTCATTGGCGGAGATTCTAGCCCGCGCCTCGACTACTTGCAAAGCTCGATATGATGGAGGCGCGACGCCAACGGCGCGGCTATTTCCGCAGCTCTATATAATAGAGATCGCGTCCGTCTCGCGCGTACTTGGCCTCGAAGTGCGTCTGCACGCCGGGGTCGAGGATACGCTCGTTGCGGCTCTCGCGTATGCCGGCCCACAGCGTGTCTCCCGCTTCGACCAGCGCCGCCTTGAACGCGATCATGTAGTCGAAGTTGTCCGTCGCGAGCTCGAGCAAGCCGCCGGGGACGAGCGAGGCGTGGAGCCGCTTGAAGAACTCCGGTGTCAGCAAGCGTCGCTTGTGGTGCTTCCGCTTGTGCCAGGGGTCGGGGAAGTAGATGTGGAAGACCTCTACACTGGATGGCGGCACGAGGTGCGGGATGATCTCCTCGGCTTCGGTCTTCAAGAAGATCAGGTTGGAGAGACCGCGCTGCTCGGCGCGCAGCACGCCCTCCTTCAAGAAGCGCCACCGATAGTCGATGCCGAAGAAGTTGCGCTCGCGATGCGCCGCGGCGCGATGCAGGAGAAAGCGCCCCTTGCCGGACCCGATCTCGATCTCGAGCGGCTGGTGGGTGGGGAACAGTTCCGCCACCGTGCCCGCGTACGTGCGGTCGATGCGGCGCTGCTCGATGTGGACGCGCCGGGCCGTGAAGGTCTTGCCCATACGCTAGGCCCGCTCCACCAAGCGATCGATCAAGAACGACGACTGCTCGAGCGCGCGCTCGGTGAATTCGCCGAAGTAATCGTGGACGTGGTCGAACACGCGCGCGAAGGCGTCGTGGTCGCGCGCAGCCACGTTGGCGCGCATCTCCTCGGCCGTGCGAGCGAAGGCCTCCGTCACGCGCGCCGTCTCCGGGTTCGACATCTGGATCGAGGCGTACAGGTCCGGCGACTGCGCGAAGTGACGCGCGGTCATCAAGAGCTCCATGAGATAGATCGGCGACGTGAACGGGAGCGTGGCCTCCAGCGGGACGCCCAGCTTGGCCATGGTCGCACCCGCGACCTCGGTGGAGAAGTGGGTAAGCACCTGCACCACCGCCATCGCGCGGTCGTGGGCCTCGGGAGTCGTTTCTACCACCGTGAGCCCGCGCGCTTCGAGCATCTGGGTGAGCCATCGCGTCCACTCGTCGCCCCGGCCGGTGGTGAGCGCGACGCGCTGGCCCTGGAGCGAATGCACGGACGGGCCGAAGAGGGGATGCGTGCCCACCACCGACGCGCGCGTCGAGGCGAGCATCGCTTGCATCGGAGCGGTTTTTATCGATGTGACGTCCATGAAGAGCGCATCGGCCCGAACCAAAGGGCCGATGCGGCGGATTACATCGACGGTGGCGTCGATGGGGACGCTGATCACGACCACGTCCGCCTCGCGCGCGGCGACTTCGGGCGTCAACTCGGTGTCGAGGTCCGCGATCATGACGGCGTGACCCAAGTCGGCGAAGAGGCGCGCCATGCACGCGCCCATCGCACCGCGCCCGCCGATCACGGCGACGGTCTTGGTCTCGATGTCGAGCGGCACCTGCGCGCGCAAGGACGCCTGGCGATCCCGGCTCGCCCACAGGAGCAACCGATACATCCCTTCGATCACGTCTGGCTGCAAGCCCAGCGGCGTCGAGCGCTCGCGGCGGTCGGCGATGATCTCGCGCTCGCGCCGGTGGTCGCGGATCGCGACGCCGTGCGCGCGCTTGTAGGCCGCGATCTCGGCCACGAGGCCGTTTCGGCGCGAGAGCAACTGTAGGACTTCGTGGTCCACCGCGTCGATCAAGGCGCGGAGGACGGGGAGCGAACGGGCGTCGTCGCCCGCGGGATGCTGCAATGGAGTCATGGTAGTCTCACTCGGTTGGAACGGGCGTTGTGTTCCGGCTTGGACAGGTCGATTCTAGCACAGCGATTCGCGCCACGAAGGGATTGCCAGCGATCGCCCACGGGTTTACACTGGATCCGCCCCGGTAGGTAATCCGCCCCAGATCGGAAGAGCACACGTCTGAACTCCA
>DASPGK010000282.1:0-8282 GCA_035620655.1 Candidatus Krumholzibacteriia bacterium | reverse complement strand
TGTTCATCAGGTTCCAGAAGTGGCGGTGGTTGAAGAGCCCCGTCAATCCGTCCGTCACCGATAGCTTCTCCAGGCGCTCGTTCATCTCTTGCAGCCGGTCGTTCTGCGTGTTGAGCATCTTGTTCTTGTACTGGAGCTCGGCCTGCCACAGCGTGATGCGCGACGCCATCTCGTTGAAGGTGTCGATCATCATGCCGACTTCGTCGTCGAAGCGCTTGGGGATCTTGACGCCCACCAGGCCTTCGTTGATGCGTTTCGCGCCCAGCTTGAGCTCGTGGATCGGCTTCAGGAACGACTGGGCGATGCGCAGCGCGGCCAGGATCGCGATCGCACCCACCGCCAGCACGGCCACCCAAATGCGGCGCTGCGCTTCGATGACGGGCGACATCGCCGCGGTGTAGTCCTCTTCGTACACGAGCCACCAGCCGGGCT
Organism: Candidatus Krumholzibacteriia bacterium; assembly: GCA_035620655.1. GTDB lineage: Bacteria > Krumholzibacteriota > Krumholzibacteriia > WVZY01 > JAKEHA01 > JAKEHA01. Next base: position 7,850 of record DASPGK010000282.1, on the reverse strand, counting down.
CGTCGAGGTGCACCTTGCTGTGGAAGGCACTGCGGTTGTCGTAGGTGTCGCGCCGCTCGACGATGATGGGGCCGCTTTGACGCGTGGGCACCTTCATCGCCTCCATGCCGACTTTCGGTATCGTGGCCTTGCGCGGCTGGGTGAGAAAACGTCCCTGGGCGTCGAGCAGGAACAGGTCGCCGCCGGGGCCGAGCTTGACCTCGGCGAGAATCTGACCGCACTGTGTCAGGTCCACGCGCGCGGCCAGCCACGTCTGCTTCAAGCGCGCGACGCTGCCTTCGCGGGTCGTGACGAAGACCCACTGGTGCACGCCGCGCTCGCTGGCGATGGGGCGCGAGGCGCCCGGCTCGAAGCCGGCTTCGCCCAACTCGAGCCACGCCTCTTCGGCCGACTCGGACGCGTTCGCCGCGGTGCCCCCTGCCGACGCCACCGTCCGGCCCGACGAATCGAGCACCAATAGCTCTTCGTAGCCGGGGTAATTCCGCCTCACCAAGCGCAAATAGTGCGATAGCTCCTCGCGGGCTGCGGCCGCCGCGGCCTCGTTGTCGGCCTTGGCGTAGCGGTCGACGTTGTCGCGCAACGCATTGGCTTCCGCCAAGCGGGAGAGCTCCGTGAGCTGGCGATCGTGCCACAAGCGCAGGCGCGTGGTCGTCGTCGTCAGTGTGGACGGGAACTGCTCCTTGAGCTGTTCGGTCAGGAAGTTTCCCGTGCTGTGGGTCGTGGCCAGCCCGACCACGAACGACGTGGCCATGACGCTGGCCGCGACCAGGAGCGTCACCTTGGCCGAGAAGCTTTCCCGAATCTTGTTGAGCGGTTTGAGACGCATAGCGAGCTCTCCCGAACGGGAGTAAGCGCAATTGGGAGAGCAAGAAGAGTACACAAAGGCCCGCGCACGCGCGGGCCTGGGAGGGAAAACTTTGCCGGATTACGACTCGGGTCGCCGGGAGGAACAACTCGGAGCGATGCTCCCCTACGCGAACGCGAGCTTGATCAGCGCCTTCTGCTCGAGGGCGTGAGCCTTGGCCGAACCCGTCGCCGGGCTGGCACTCTCGTAGCGCTTGATGCTGAACACGTGGCGCCCGCCCACGGCCGACTTCAAGCGCGGGCGAACGTAAGCGAGCGCGCCCATGTTGGCGGGCTCCTCCTGCACCCAGACGATCTTCGCGGTTTCGGGGAACGCGCGCAGCGCTTCGGCCACCGCGGCCTCCGGGAACGGATAAAACTGCTCGATGGTGACGATCGCGCGGTCCATGGCTCCCTGCGCCGCGCGCTCGGCGCGGAGCTCGTGCGCGATCTTTCCGGAGCAGACGAGCACGGCGCGCACGTTCTTCGCTTCGGTGTCACCCAGGACGGACCGAAATGCGCCGTTTGCCAGCTCGTCGACGTGTGAGCACGCGGCGTCGGCGCGCAGCATGCTCTTGGGCGTGAAGACCACGAGCGGTTTTCGCCACGCCCGCAGCGCCTGCCGGCGCAAGAGATGGAAATACTGCGCCGCCGTCGAAGGTTGGCAGATCTGCATGTTGTCGTGCGCGGCCAGCTGCAAGAAGCGCTCGATGCGAGCGCTCGAGTGCTCGGGGCCCTGGCCCTCGTGCCCGTGCGGCAACAGCAGAACCAGGCCGGAGAGCAGGCTCCACTTGTCTTCCCCCGCGCTCACGAACTGGTCGATGATGATTTGCGCGCCGTTGGCGAAGTCGCCGAACTGCGCCTCCCAGAGCACCAGCGCGTCCGGGAACTCGCGGCTGTACCCGTACTCGAAGCCCATGGCCGCGGCCTCCGAGAGCGGGCTGTCCACGGCGACGAATTCGGCCTGGCCGTCGGCGATGTGCGCGAGCGGCATGTAGGCCTCGCTCGTGCGGACGTCGATCAAGGCCGCGTGACGGTGATTGAAGGTGCCGCGTCGCGAGTCCTGTCCGGTCAGGCGGATGCGAATCCCGGACGTCACCAGCGAGCCGAACGCGAGCGCCTCGGCCATTCCGAAGTCCGCCTTGCGCGTGCCCTGCGCCATCTCGACGCGCTGCTGGAGGAGCTTCGCGATCTTGGGGTGGGGCGTGAACCCGTCGGGCACGCTCGTGATGCGCGCACCGATCTCGCGCACCCTTTCGATCGGGATCGCGGTATCGACCTCGTAGCCCGGGTCGTAGGGGCCGCCGGCATAACGACCCCAGAATTCCGGCAACTTCCAGAACACGGGGCGCCGCTCGTACTGGCGACCCTTCTCCTGGCCCTCGCGCAACCCCGCGGTCGCGCGCGTCTTCATGGTCTCGATGGTGGCCACGTCCAGCCCGAGCTCCTTCGCATAGACTTCCCACGCGAGCGGGTGCTTGGCGATCTTGTCGTACAACGCGGGCTGCGTGATGGTCGGGTCCTCGATCTCGCTGTGGCCGTAACGCCGGAAGCCGATCACGTCGACCAGGACGTCGCTGTGGAACCGGCGGCGGTACGCGGCGGCGAGCTTGCCCGCCCACCACACCGCACCCGGGGCTTCCGCGTTGACGTGGATGACCGGCATCGACACCCGCTTGGCCGCTTCCGACGAGAAGCGCGTGCTGTGCAGTGCCACCGGCTCGGCGGTGAATCCGATCAGGTTGTTGACGATGACGTGGATCGTCCCTCCCACTTCGTAATGCGGGATGTCGGCGAAGTTCAAAGTCTCCGACGCGATGCCCTGGCCGGCGAAGGCGGCGTCGCCGTGTAGCGTCACCGGCAGAATGCGCTCGATGCCGGTGGCACCCCAGCGTTCCTGGCGCGCGCGCACGCGCCCCATGATGACCGCGTCGACGGCTTCCAAGTGGCTGGGATTGGTGGAGAGATGAACCTCGATGTCGCGGCCCGAATGGGTCCGGTAGCGGCCGGTGGCGCCGATGTGATACTTGACGTCGCCGCTTCCCAGCACGCTGCGCGGGTCGACGTCCTCGATGCCGGCGAAAATGTCCTCGATGGGCAGGTTGACGATGCTCTTCATCACGTTCAACCGGCCGCGGTGGCTCATGGCGATATAGAGGTACTCCGTGCCCAGCCCGCCCGAGGCGTCCAGGATGGAATCGAGCAGCGGAATCAACGCCGCCACGCCTTCGACCGAAAAGCGCTTGCTACCGACGTACTTGGTATGCAGGAACTTCTCGAACAGCTCGGTCTCCATCAGCCGCTCGAGAATCCAGTTGGCGTCGGGCGCCGGAGGGCCCGCTTCGATGGCGTCCCGCATCCAGTCGACGCGCTCTTTCTCCACCATGTGCATGAACTCGAAGCCGATCTTGCCGCTGTAGAGCGAGCGCCACGCATCCACCTCGCGCGCATCGGCGGTCGTACGCGCCTCCGCGATGTCGGAGTGCTCGTAGGGCGCGATACGACCCATCGGGTCGAGATCGGCCATGAGGTAGCCCCATCGGCGGTACGCGTCGGCGAGGGGATCGGGTGCGGAAACGGCGATAGAGTCGGGACGGGAACGGGAAGACGGTTGGTTCATTCGGTCATGCTCGCAATTCTTGTCAGTTCTGACCAGCCGGCGACGGCACTCCGTCGCCGAAACGGCCCCGCGACACGTGCTTAATTGCCGCGACTAGCCGCAGTTAATTAACACGGGCCTTTTTCGCGTGTCAAACAACGCTTTTTCGGCCCGGCCGGTTGTCCCCGGCCGGACCCTACCTGAACACCGAAATCATTCTACCACAATGGGATAACCGGACAACACAAAAAGATGCTTGATCCCGCGGAGGCCGCGTGCTATTGTAGCGCTCCCTGCACTATGGCGTTCAGTTCCTGAGCGCTTAAAGAAGATCCCGGGTTTCGCCCGGGATCTTTTTTTGCCCTACCGCCCCGACAGAATCCGGTCGATGTCCTTCATGGTATCGGGTGTCAACCGTTCCACGACCGCGAGCGCGCCCAGATTCTCCGTCACCTGCTCGCGCTTCGTCGCGCCGGTGATCGCCGAGCTCACGCGGGGATTCTTCAAGCACCACGCGATCGCGAGCTGCGCGCGCGAACATCCCAGTTGGTCGGCGACCGCTTTGAGCTTCTTGACCTTTTCGATCCGGGGACGCGCCGATTCCCCGACCAGCTCTTCGCGCAGCCACTCCATCCCCGGGAGCTCCGCGCGCGTTCCCTTCACCGGCCCCTGGTCGTACTTGCCGGTCAAGAGCCCGCTCGCCAGCGGGCTCCAGATCGTCGTGCCCAGCCCGATGTCGTCGTAGAGGCGCGCGTACTCCTTCTCGACGCGGTCGCGGTGGAACATGTGGTACTGCGGCTGCTCGGTTGCAGGCCCCAGGAGGTTCGCGCGTGCTGCGATCGCGGCCGCTTCCGCGATCTCGTCGGCGCTCCACTCGCTCGTCCCCCAGTACAGCGCCTTGCCCTGGGCGATCACGTGGTTCATGGCGTGCACGGTCTCTGCGATGGGAGTCTCGGGGTCGGGGCGGTGGCAGAACAGGAGGTCGACATAGTCGAGCTGCAAGCGCGAAAGCGATCGCTCGGTGCCCTCGACGACGCGCTTGCGCGAGAGCCCCTTGTCGTTGGGCCCCTTGCCGCCCCAGAACAGTTTGGTCGATATCACCAGGTCCGAGCGCTTCCAGCCCGCGCGACGGATCACGTTGCCCATCACCACTTCCGCTTTCCCCGACGCGTAGGCTTCCGCGTTGTCGAAGAAATTGACGCCGTGCTCGAACGCTTCGGTCATGCACGCGTACGCGACGTCTTCGCCCACTTGCGCGCCGTACGTCACCCACGCGCCGAGCGAAATCGCGGACACCTTGAGACCCGATCGTCCCAGTCGCCGGTACTCCATGCCTGCTCCTTACGAAGTGGTCGGTCGATTGACGACCGTGCCGTCGCGCGCGATACTACCGCGATGACTCCCTCACCCCGCGTCGTCACCCTGGCCGCCAGTCTGCGCGAGGGCTCCTTCAATCGCAGGCTCGTGCGTATCGCCGCCGACGGGTTGGACGCCGCCGGCGCGGTCGCGACGCGCTTGGATCTTCGCGACTACCCGCTCCCGCTCTACGACGCGGACCTGGAAAAGTGGGACGGCTTGCCGCGCAACGCCCTCGCGCTCAAGGAGGTGTTCGCCGCGCACGACGCGATCCTGTTCGCGCTGCCCGAGTACAACGGCAGTGTGACACCGCTGTTCAAGAACACGATCGATTGGGCGTCGCGGCCCACCCCCGGGGAGAAAACGGGACTCGCGTGGGCGCGCAACAAGCCGTGCGCGCTGGTGTCGGCATCCAACGGCGCACTCGGCGGACTGCGCGGTCTCTATCACGCGCGCTGGGTCCTGCAAACCTGCGGCTTGATCGTGATTCCGCAACAGAAGGCGCTCTCGAGGGCCGCCACCGCGTTCGACGCGAACGGCGACTTGGTGGACACCAAGGAGCGCGACGCGGTCTACCGGGTCGCCGCCGCGCTGGTGGAGTTGACGGCCAAGCTCGTTCGCTAGACCGCGAACGCCTCCGCGCTCCACTCGATTCCCAGCTCGCTGGGGGGCGCCATGTACCCGGCCAGCGCCGAGGCCACGACCACCGACGGACTCGCGAGATACCCTTCGCCACCCACGCCCATCCGGTTTTGCCAGTTGCGATTGAACGACGTGATGGCGCGCTCGCCGCGCTTCAGCGCGTCCGGCCCCTGACCGAAGCAGGGACCGCACCACGACTGGCGAATCTCCGCGCCGATGGCGCGCAGGACATCTGCCACCGACTCGCCCCCCAGGCGCGCATCGGGACGCTCGATCAAGCGCTTGACCCCGCCCGACCCCGGGAACACGATCAACGGCTTCTCCGCCTTGGTGAATCCAGCTTCGCGCGCGCGCTTGACGACCAGCGCCGCCTGCAGGAGGTCGTCGTAGCTGCCGTTGGTGCACGACCCGATGAACGCCTTGTCGAAGCCGATGCGCTCGCGCGCGATGACGTCGGCCGGGAAGGCGTTGCCGGGGCTGAACGGCTTGGCCACCATCGGCACCACCGTCGAGAGGTCGAGTGTTTCGTCGATATCGTAGCGCGCGTTCGCGCCGGGTGTCACACGCGGGTACGGCAGATCGGCGAAGCCCTTGGACGCGTACCACGCGTCGGTGATGTCGTCGGGCGCAAATATGCCGTTTTGCGCTTCCGCTTCGGCCATCATGTTGGCGATGGTGTTGCGGTACGCGATGGGCAGCTGGAGGTTGGCGTCGACCAGCTCGACCGACATGCCCTGCGCCTGCTTGGCTCCCCATCCCTCGAGAAGTTTCAATACGACGTCCTTGCCCGTCACCCACGGCTGCAGCTTGCCGGTGAACACGACGCGGCGCGCGCGCGCGGGCGTGAAATACACGTACCCCGTCGCCCACCCGAAGCCGAGTGTCGTCGACCCCACGCCGATCCCGACCGCACCGTAGGCCCCGTACGCGCGCGAATGCGAGTCCGCCCCGGGAATGAACTGCCCCGGATAGATCAGGCCTTGCTCGGGAAAGTAGAAGTGGAAGATGCCGTCGCCGGGCGTGGCGTAGAAGGGCTTCTCGAGCGCGTTCTGCTCCGCGAACGCGCGCCCGATGCGCGTCTGCTTCTCGTCGGCGTCGGCGCCCGTGAACACGAAGTGGTCGTTCGCGATCGCGGCCTGGCGCGGGAACACCGCGCCGCGCGCGATCTGGTTGAAGGTGTGGATCGCGAAGGGGGCGGTGCCGTCCGATGCGGGCAGGAGGTCCGCGAACACGCGCAGCGTGCGCCCCGGCTCGACGCGCGCGTCCTTGTCGACGCGGTGCGCCCACGCGATCTGCTCGGTGGTGGTCAGTCCCCGCGCGGTCGCTTCGTCGGGCCATTCCACCGACGGCGCGCGCTCCACGGATTCGCGAAACTCGCGCCGGCCCATGGCGAAGATACCGCCCGAGCGGCGAATCTCGTCCTCCTTGGGCGTCAGCCCGACCGGCTCGTACGTCTTGCCGCGCGTCTCGTTGGTCAGCCGTCGCGTTGCCGGGACGTACGCGAACCGGTCGCCGTCGCGCGCGTCGGCCACCGCGTCGGCGCTCTGCACCACTTCCAGCCCGAGGTTGAGCGCGTTTCTCCGGAAGATGTCTCCGACGTTGTGGCCGCACACGACCACCATCTCGAGCCCGGCTTCCTCGGCGATGGCGCGCAATCCGGCCGGGCTCATCTCGCGCGACGACCCGATCGCGAAGCGGTCGCCGGCCACCAGGAAGGTCTCGCCGCGGTGCACGCGCGCGCGGAAATCGGGCATCAGGAAGCGAAACGCGCCCTCCTTCCAACGCTTGTCGAGGGCGTCGAGGCTCTCGGAGACGCAATCCTTGGCGGGGGTAATCTGGTCGGTGTCGATGGCGTCGAGCTTGTGGCCGGGCCGCTTGGGGTCCCAGAAGATCAGCGCGTTACCGCGGATGACGCGCTGCGCATCGGCGTTGCCGTCCGCCTCGCGCGGCCGGTCGAGCTGGTCCGGCGAGACTCCAGGTTTGAGCTTCGCCGACCGCAGGTGGTGCGACTCCGGTGTGGCCATGGGTACCTCCGGCGCAGTATACACGATTCCCGGGTGGGGCGGCGCGGCGACGTTGCGCGCGTGCGCGCCACCTCCTTATACTCGCGACATGCAGTCGCGTGCCCCACACACCGCCCGCGCCGGTGAATTCACCGCAACCCCGCCGGACGGTCGCATTCTCCTGGTGTCGTGCTACGAGCTCGGGCAGGAGCCGCTCGGAATCACGGTCCCGGCCGGCGTCCTCGCGCGCGCGGGGCACCCGGCACGCCTGCTGGACCTGGCCGTCTCCTCCATCGACATCGACGCGATCGAGCGCGCGGACTTGGTGGCCGTCTCGACGCCCATGCACACGGCGCTGCGCCTGGGCACGCAGGTCGCGGCGATCGTGCGCCGCGTCAACCCCGACG
>DASPGK010000281.1:0-13299 GCA_035620655.1 Candidatus Krumholzibacteriia bacterium | reverse complement strand
TCGCCCGGCGACAGAAAAAAAGGCGCCCGATTGCTCGGGCGCCTTTCGTGTAACCGGCGGTCAGCGGAGTTCTACTGGTCCCAGCTCCTGACCTTCCCATTTTCGAACAGAATGTCCTTCGTGCGTCCCACCTGGGCGGTCGGGTAGCGCCAGCGCTCCTGGACGACACCGTTGCGCTCGGAGCGCTCGGTCTTGGCGGGTTTGCCCCACGACGCCAGTGCCGCCTCGGGCGACATGCCGGCCACCAGGTCGTGGTTCATGATCAGCTTGGCCGTGTCCTTGCCGAACTTCCGAATGAAGGCGACGTGGCGCAGCGTGGGATCGTCGAACCAGAAGTATTCGGTCAGCGCGGAGTCGATTTTGGCCTTGGTGAGCGGCTTGTCGAGGCTCAAGCCCTGGACCACACGGTTCTTCTTCTTTAGGGTCTCGACCGTCACCGAACCGGCCTTGAACATCCCGACGTCGACGATTTTCACCTTTTCGTCGCGCGGGATAACACCGCCTTCGCCCAAATCCTGGACCTGCACCCGCGTCCACACGTAGCGATCCTTGTACTCGTCGAGAATCTGGTGCTGCACTTCCAGCGGCATGTCCTGGGTCGCGACTTCCTTGACCGACGAGCACGCCGCGGCCGCTACGGCCACGACGACGATCGGCATGAACTTTCTCATTCGCCTACTCCTTGATGCGATTTTTTGCGAGCCGGTACCGGCTCGCGACGCGTGGGGCATTCTCGATTCCTAGGTGACGCCGACGTAGTGCTCGACCGCCATGCGGTCGCCGGTTTCGTCGACGTCGATGGTCACCACATCGATGCGCGGAGAGCCTCTGTCTCCCAGCTCGCGGGCGATTCCCGACAACGCGACCCGCAACCGCGCGAGCTTGCGTTCGTCGATCGCCTCCGCCGCGGCTCCGTAGCGACGCCCCCAGCGGAGCTTCACTTCCACCGCGATGATCGCGTGGCCGTCGGTCGCGACGAGATCCACCTCGCGGCGCGCGACGCGTACGTTCGCGTCCAGGATTCGATACCCCTTTAAAATGAGAAACGCGGCCGCGATCCGCTCACCCAGTTCCCCGCTGGCTCTCGTGTTCATCCTCCACCTCCACCCAAACCCCGAGCCCAAAAACCCCGCAACCCCCTGTAATCATTAGAACATCGACGGCTCGTTTGCAACCACTTTTCCCAGGAACGACCGTCGGTGCACGGCCGCCGCGCCGAAGGCCGCGATGGCCGCCAGGTGGTCGCGCGTCCCGTACCCCTTGTTCTGGTCGAAGTGATAGCTCGGGAAGGCGCGGTGCAGGCGGCGCATGAAGCGGTCGCGCGCGACTTTGGCCACGATCGAGGCGGCCGCCACGCACAGGCTCTTGGCGTCGCCCTTGATCACGGGCACCACGCGCCCGGGCCACTGGATGCCCTCGCGGCCGTCGATCAGCACGATGTCGGGGGTGAGCCGGAGTGCCTCCACCGCGCGGTGCATCGACGCCAGGGTCGCGCGCAGGATGTTGTCGCGATCGATCACGGCAGGGTGGGAAAACGCGATCCCGACCGACACGGCGGAGGCGACGATGTCTAGGAATAACGATTCGCGGTCGGCTTCGGCGACCGCCTTGCAGTCGTAGATGCGAATGAGGTTGCAGTCCTCGCGCAGCACCACCGCGGCCGCCACCACCGGACCGGCCAGGGCGCCGCGGCCGGCTTCGTCCACGCCGGCGATGGAGGCGTAGCCGCGCGAGGTGAGCTCGCGGTCGAACTCGACCAGCGAGCGAAAGCGCGCGCGCAGTGCGTCCTCGGCCGCGGCTCCGTCGTTGGTCGCCTTCTTGCGACCCGCCGACTTTGCTGCGCGCCCGGGCCGCTTACTCGCCCTTATCGTGCTTTTCTTGGATGCGGGCCGCCTTGCCAACGCGCTTCCTCAAGTAGTAGAGCTTCGCGCGGCGCACACGCCCGCGACGAACCACTTGGATCGACTTAACGTTGGGCGAGTGGATGGGGAACACGCGCTCCACACCCACGCCGGAGCTGACCTTGCGTACGGTGAACGTCTCGGCCACACCGCGGCCGCTCTGCTTGATGACGACACCCTGGAACGCCTGCTCGCGCTCCTTGTTGCCTTCGACGACGCGCACCATGACCTTGACGGTATCGCCCACGCGGAAATCGGGCTCCTTCTTGGAGAGACTCCGCTGGTCGATCCGGTCCATGATGTTCATAGCACTTCCTCCTTGTTCCGAACTGACGCTGCCCGGCGGGTCCTGTCGCGTCTCACCCCGCGGACTTACGCCGCGGGGGCCCCAGCCGCGCCACCCGCCGGGGGACGCATCGAGACCCTCTTCGTCTCTATTCCTTCAGCAAATCCGGCCGAAGACGCCGGGTTCGCTCGAGCGACGACGCGCGCCGCCATTTTTCGATCTCGGCGTGGTGCCCCGACATCAAGACGTCGGGGACTTTGAGCCCGCGATATTCGGCGGGCCGCGTGTACCACGCGCAGTCGAGTTTTCCTTCGCGTCCGGCAGCGAACGAATCGGTGTGGGCCGATTCGTCGTCGCCCAGAACACCGCCCACCAACCGCACCACCGCCTCGATCACCGCCGCCGCCGCCACCTCGCCCCCGCTCAGCACGAAATCGCCGAGCGATATCTCTTCGGTGACTACCAAGTCGCGCACGCGCTCGTCCACGCCTTTGTAGCGCCCGCACACGAAGGTGATCTCCTTCTGGTGCGACAGGCGCTCGGCGTCACTCTGCTCGAAGCGCTTGCCCGCCGGGCCCATCAGCACCACCGGGCTTCCCGGCGCGCGGTCGAGGCTCTCGACCGCGTCCACGATGGGTGGGGCCATCATCACCATGCCGGCCCCGCCGCCGAAGGGCGAATCGTCCACGGTGCGGTGCGCGTCGCTCGTGAACTCGCGCGGGTTCACGCACCGAAACGCGACCAGCCCCTTCTTCTTCGCGATCCCGAGCATTCCCGCCGCGAAGAACGACTCCATCGTCTCCGGGAATATGGTGACGACGTTGATGCGCATCGTCACGCGTCGATCAGTCCCGGAATCACGCGAATCACGATCTCTCGTTTGGCGTCGTCGCGCGAGACGATGAAGGCCGGTACGGCCGGGATCAGCGCCACTTTGCCGTCCTCGCCCGTCACTTCGTACACGCTCTGCGCGGGCCCGACCAGCACATTCGTGATGGTTCCGATGACGCGTCCCTGGTCGGTGCGGACCGTCATTCCCATCACCTGGTGCGGCAGCTCCTTGTCGGGTGCCGGCACGTCGATTTCATTGCCGTCGATGAACAGATCCTCGCCCACGATCTCTTCGGCGTCGTTGCGATCGTCCACGCCCTCGAGCTTCACGATGTACTGGCCGCCGTGCGGCTTTCCATACTCGATAACGACCGAGCGCTCGTTGTCCGCGTCCGTCTCGCGCGCGATGAACAGCTGCTCCGATTCGAACGCCTCGGGCCAGAAGTCGTCGGAGGCGTAGAGCTTCAGTTCACCTTTGATGCCGAACGCCTTGACGAAACGCCCGAGATGGATCCGGTCCGTCATTCTTTGATCTCGAAGATCACTTTCTCGCCCGCGTGGCTGGCGGCCGCGTTGACCAGGGTGCGAATCGCGCGCGCGGTCTGGCCGTTCTTCCCGATCACCTTACCCAGGTCCTCGGGGTCCACGGTCAATTCCATCACGATGTAGTTCTCCTTGGTGGCCGGCGTCACCTTGACCGACTTGGGGTCGTCGACCAGCGAGGTCGCGACGTACTCGATCAACGCCTTGATGGACTCCGTGCTCGCTTGCGCCACGTCGGGACTCCGAAGAACTACGCGCTCTCGGCCGCGGCGCCCTTGGCCTTGGCGGCCGCCTTCTTGGAGAGCTTCCGGCTCGTGAACTTCTTGCGGCGCTCGTCGGCCGAGAGACCCTTGGTCTCGGCGTCCGTCAGGGTCGCGAGCTTGGCGTCGATCTGGTCGAGGGGCACGCCCTGCTTGACCAGCACCCACTTCTTCATGGTGCCGGTGCGGCGCAGCAAGCCTTCGACGTTCTCCGACGGAATGGCCCCGTCGCCCATCCACTTCATGATCAACGGCTCGTCGATCTTGATGTTGGGCGGGCTCGTCAACGGATCGTAATAGCCCAGCTCTTCGATGAAGCGGCCGTCGCGGCGATTGCGCGAATCGGTCGCCACGATGCGATAGAACGGGCGCTTCTTGGTTCCCATGCGTTTCAATCTAATTTTGACGGACACTCTTCTAACCTCCGACGAGTTGACTGCGATGGCCTCGGGTCCTGTCGTCCAACAGCCCACTACGCTCGGGCCTACCGCGCCTGCGCACTAGTAGTCCCTCGCTTGTGGGCGCCCGTTGGACGCCACCCGAGGCCTTCCTAGAATGGCAGCCGCTTGCGTTTCATCTTCTGCATGCGACCCATGGTTTTCATCATCTTCTTCATCTGCTCGAACTGGCGCAGCAGCTGATTGACGTCCTGCACGGTGGTGCCGCTGCCGCGCGCGATGCGCTTCCTGCGGCTCCCGTTGATCAACTGCGGTCGCGCGCGCTCTTCGGGCGTCATCGAGCAGATGATGGCCTCGACGCGCCCCAACTGCTTGCCGTCGACGGCGGCGCCCGCGGGCAGCGCCTTGCTCACACCCGGGATCATCTTCATGATGTCCTCGAGCGGGCCCATCTTCTTGAAGCGCCGCAGCTCTCCCAAGAAGTCCGACAGGTCGAAGGCCTGCGAGCGCACGCGGCGCTCGAGCTCGTGCGCCGCATCGACGTCGATGGTTTCCTGCGTCTTCTCGATGAGCGACAGCACGTCGCCCATCCCGAGAATCCGCCCCGCCATGCGCTCGGGGTAGAACGGCTCCAGGTCCGAGAGCTTCTCGCCGACGCTCGCGAACGTGATCGGCACCCCGACTACGGACCGCACCGAAAGGGCCGCACCGCCGCGCGCGTCGCCGTCGAGCTTCGAGAGAACGATACCGGTGAGCGACAGTCGCTCGTGGAACGCGGTCGCGACGTTGACCGCTTCCTGCCCCGTCATGCTGTCCACAACGAGCAGGATTTCTTCGGGCTGGGCCACATCGCGCAGACGAACGAGCTCGTTCATCATCTCGTCGTCGATGTGGAGCCGCCCCGCGGTGTCGAGAATCAGCGTGTCGCACAGCCGGTCGCGGGCCGCGTCACGGCCGCGCGCAAGGAGCGCGATCACGTCGGTCTCGCCGGCCTGCCCGCGCGAAACCGGAACCGCGATCTGCTTTCCGAGAATCTCGAGCTGGTCCATCGCCGCGGGGCGATAGACGTCGAGTCCCACCAGCACGGGCTTGCGGCCGCGCTTGCGCAGCGTCGCCGCGAGCTTGGCCGAAAACGTCGTCTTGCCCGATCCCTGCAGGCCGACCACCATGACGGTCGAGGTCGCCTGCTTCAAGTGAAACGGTACTGCCGTCCCGCCGAGGAGTTGGGTCAGCTCCTCGTTCACCACCCGAATGATCTGCTGCTCGGGGGTGAAGCTCTTGTGGACTTCTTCGCCGATCAAGCGCGCTTCCACGCGCGCCACGAAGTCCTTGACCACGCGGAAGTTGACGTCCGCTTCGAGGAGTGCCTTGCGCACCTCGCGAACGGTCTCGCGCACGTCGTTCTCGCTCAACTTGCCGCGCGAGCGAATGGCCGCGAACACGCGTTCGAACTTCTCGGTCAGGCTCGTGAACATGAATTGCGCGGGGAGCGGACGGGCTTCGACCGGACGGAGGAGGGTAGCAGACCCCTGGAGCGGCGGGCAAGTCCTATTTGGGAGGCCGGGTTACGCCGTCCCGCCGCCGCGGATCGCGGCGATGGCCGCCGCGTAGTCGGGGCTTCGGAAAATGGCAGTTCCGGCCACCAGGATGTCCGTCCCGGCCGCGCGCGAGCGCGCGGCTGTTTCGGGATTGATGCCCCCGTCGATCTCGATCGCGAAGGTAAGTCCAAGTTTCTCACGGAGCTTGGCTGCCTTGGCGAGGTCGGGGAGGACCGCGTCGATGAAGCTCTGGCCGCCGAAGCCGGGCACCACGCTCATCACCAAGAGGAGGTCCAGCTCTTCCAAGTAGGGCTCGACCGCCGAAAGGGGCGTGTCCGGGTTGAGCGAGAGGCCCGCCTTCTTGCCGCGGGCGCGGATGGTGCGCAGGTCGCGGCGGGGGTCGCTGCTCGCCTCGACGTGGACGGTGAGAATGTCGGCGCCGGCGTCGAGGAAGGCGCCGATGTAGCGGTCGGGGTGCGCGATCATCAAGTGCGTGTCGAGCGGGACGGTGGCGAGTTTGTCGATCGCCTTCACCAAGACCGGGCCGAAGGTGATGTTATTGACGAAGTGACCGTCCATCACATCGAGGTGGAGGAACTCTGCTCCGGCCTCTTCTGCCGCACGAATCTCCTCTCTTAGACGGGAAAAGTCACACGCTAGAAGACTTGGAGCGATGGCGACGATGTTGCGCGACTTCGTCGCGCTAGTTACTAGATGCGACCAGCTCAACCGATTCCCCTTCTCGTATGCGAGCGCCCGGCTTGGGGCGCTGGTCGATGATGGTGTTCGGAAACACGCCTTCCTGCGCCTCGTAGCGAACCGACGACACCCGAAAGCCCAGCTTCTCCAGCTTCTCGCGCACGAAGAACAAGTCCTGCTGGGTGAGATCGGGCATGAGGTAGCTGGCACCGCCGCCCGCGACCGCGACCACCAAATCGACCACTTCGCCTTCGCGCAATTCTTCGCCCGCGGGCGGATTGGTGGCGATGACCGCGTCGCGCTCTTCGCCCGCGCGCTTGACGCGCGAGATGCGCCCCACCGCGAGGCCCGCGTGCTCGATCACTCCGCGCGCCTGTCGCAACGTTTGCTTCGTCACGTCGGGGACGCGCTCGGTGCGCGGGCCCAGGCTCGTGATCAGCGTCACCGTGCGCCCTTCCTTCAAGCTGTCGTTCGCGCGCGGCGAGTGCGACACGACGAAGCCCTTCGGCACCTGCGGGTCGTACTCGCTGCGCCCCACCTTGGTCTTGAGTCCCAGGCGCGCCAGGGACTCGGTGGCTTGCGACTCGCTCACGTTGCGAAGATCCGGCACGATCACGGCCCCGCGCTGGTGGACCAGCATCGGCATGGCGACGAAGTTGAACACGAGTACGCCGGCGACGAACAATCCGGCCAGCAAGAGGAGGCGTTTGGCGAGGCGACGGGCATCCACGGCGCGACTGTAGCCCTTCGCGCGCGGATTCGTCAATGTTGGGAGAAAACGTCGCCCACCTTGAGTCGATAGCCCGCCACGAACTCGCGCGCCGTCATGGCGCGCCGGCCTTCCGGGCGAACCGCGTGGAGCTCGAGGGTTCCGTCTCCCGTCGCGACCGCGAACGGGTCGAGCGAGACGATGGTGCCGGGTCTCGCGGGGTTCTTGGGGCCCACGGCGGCCGACTCGATGATGAGTCGTACGCTGCCGTGGAAGGTATACGCGGTCGGCCACGGCGACATCGCGCGCGCGTGGCGCGACAAGTAGGCCGCGTCGCGCGACCAGTCGATGGCGCCGTGCTCCTTGCGAATCTTCTTGGTGTGGGTCGCGTTCGCGTGATCCTGCTTCTGGGGCGTCACGCTGCCGTCGAGCAATCCGTCGAGGGTCCGCACCAAGAGCGCCGCTCCCAGCTCCGCGAGACGCGACGTGAGCGACCCCGCCGTGTCCGTGTCCAGGATCGGCGTCGGCTCTTGCAACAGCACGTCGCCCGTGTCCACCCCTTCGTCGATGTGCATCGTCGTGCAACCCGTGAACGCATCGCCCGAGAGAATCGCCGCTTGGATGGGCGAGACGCCGCGGTACTTCGGGAGCAGCGAGGCGTGCACGTTGATGCAGCCGTGCTTCGGGAAATCGAGCAGATCACGCCGGAGAATCAAACCGAACGCGACCACCACGACGATGTCTGGCTTGGCATTGGTGATCGCGGCCACACCCTTGGAGTAGGTCTCCTTCGACATCGTAATCGACGGAATACCCCGGTCGATGGCGCGCTGTCGAACCGGCGTGGGGGAGATTTCTCTGCCGCGCCCGCGCGGGCGGTCGGGCTGGCTCACGACCAAGAGCGGCGCGAAACGCTTCGACGCGACCAGCGCGTCCAACGACGGCACCGCGAAGTCGGGGCTTCCCATGAAGACGAGCTTGTGCATCGGCTCGGGCACGCTAGCCCCCCGCCGGGCTCGACATATCGCGGTTGGGACGCCCCACGCGGCTAGCGTATTCCTCGCTGGGGGCCGGGGTCAATCGCCGTCGTGGGTCAAATAGTTCTTGCCATGCGCGGACAGGTACAGTCCTATCACGCAAAAGCCACCGCGGTGCACGGAAGGCTCGGGGTGGAATCGTATCCTTCATTGGGAGGTCCAAACGATGGCTACGGGTCTAAAAGACATTGGGAAGTGGTCGCTCGTTGTGAGTGCCGCCATGCTGATGATTATGGGTGCGTGCGAAGACGACGAAGAAAGCCCCGTCGCACCGCCGGCGCCGGCTCCCGACAAGGTGGTTCAGCTAGACGGGAACGGAGATTTCATCTCCATTCCGCTGGCGAATCACACATTCAACCAATTCACCCTGGAGGTGGCGCTCAAGGTCCCCACGTACGATAGCAACGTCCACTACATCAGCCAGTATCAGAACGCCTACCTCGTGCTGGGCGATTACAGTTCCGGGCAAATATCCACATGGGCGAACGGACTGACTCCCATCGACATCGGCCCGGCCACGACCACCCTGAGCACGGATCAGTGGCACCACTTCGCCTTCAGCTATGACGGCACCAACCAGTACGCGCTCATCGACGGCGTCGTCGTTCTGTCGACGCCGACGACCGGCACGCTCACCCACAATGCCACGACGTACAATCAAGCGCTGAAGATCGGCGCCCGGTACTCCGGGGACACTCAGTTCGTAACGGGTCAACTCGACGAGGTTCGCATCTGGAACATCTATCGCACGCCGGCCGAGATCCAAGCCAATATGTTCTCGAAGATCTCTGCGCAGAGCGGGCTCGTCGGGTACTGGAACTTCGACGACGGCACCGCCAACGACGTAACCGCCTACGGCGCCGACGGAACGCTTAACGGCGACGCTGTCATCGTCAATCAATAGGCGCTTGGACAAGCCGAAGCCCGACCCGCCTTTGGGGCGGGTCGGGCTTCGCGGCGTATCGGCCCCGGTTGACTCAAGTCCCGTACTTTTCCGCGATCTTCTTCAGGCGCGTCTTGAGCAGCGTCTTCTCTCCCGTCGAGAGATAGTCGATGAATAGCTTGCCGTCCAGGTGGTCGATCTCGTGCTGGAGGACGCGCGCGAACATGCCGTCGACGTCGACCACGTGGCTCTTGCCGTGCAGGTCTTGATAGCGGACGCGGATGCCCTCCGGCCGGGTCACGTCGCCGCGGATGCCGGGGATGCTCAAGCATCCCTCCTCGTAGATCCACGTGTCGGGCGAGCGGTCGAGGATCTCGGGATTGACCATCACGACCTCAGGGGCCTCGCTGTCCTCGGGGTTCTCCATCTGGAGTGCCACCAGGACGCGCTTCTCGACTCCCACTTGTGTGGCGGCCAGGCCCACGCCGGCCTCGCGGCGCATGGTTTCGATCATGCTCTCCGCGAATTCGCGCAGGTCATGGTCGAACTCGCGCACGTCGGAGGCGCGCTTGCGCAGGATGGGATCGCCGTAGTATCGAAGTTGCAGTTTCATCCCTCTTAAGCAGAAACCGTCGGTTCTACTCCGAGCGCGACACCACCGCGGTCACGGCGTTCTTGAGCATCTCGACCTTGACGCCGTCGGCGATCTCGACCACCACGATGTCGTCGCGCAGCCCCGCGACGTTCCCGTACAGCCCGCTCGCGGTGACCACACGGTCGCCCTTCTTCAAGGCGTCGATCATCTTGCGCAGCTCTTTCTGGCGCTTCTGCTGGGGCCGGATCAACAGGAAGTAGAAAATCGCGAGCATCCCGAGGAGCGGGAGCAGCATCGAGAACGGACTGGGGCCCGCACCGCTGGGGTCGGCGGGCATCATCGCGAACAACGTGGAATTCAAAGGGTCCTCCTTGGTTAGGTTTCTACTTCCGCGCGCTGGGCGGCCTCGCGGTCGCCGCGCGTGAATCGGTCGACGAAGGCGCTACGCCAGGCGTCGAATTCGCCGCGCACGATGGCGCCGCGGGCGGCGCGCATGGTGTCGGCATAAAAGAACAAGTTGTGCGAGCTGGCCAGCATAGGTCCCAGCATCTCGCCCGAGAGAAACAAGTGCCGCAAATACGCGCGCGAATGATTCCGGCACGCCACGCACGCACACTCGCTATCGAGCGGTGCCAGGTCTTCCGCGTAGGCCGCGTTGCGCAGCACCACCTTGCCGTCGCGTGTGAACACGGTCCCGTTGCGCGCGTTACGCGTGGGCAGCACGCAGTCCATCATGTCGACCCCGCGCGCGACGGCGTCGATCAAGTCCAGCGGCGTCCCCATGCCCATCAAGTAGCGCGGGCGGTCTTGCGGCAACAAGGCCGTGACACCTTCCGCGAGGTCCCAGGTCGCATCCTTCGACTCGCCCACCGACAGTCCGCCGATGGCGTAACCGGGAAAGTCGAGGTCGGTCAATTCTTGCGCCGAGCGCGCGCGCAAATCCGCGTATTCCGCGCCCTGCACGATCCCGAACACCACCTGTTGGTAGCCGTAGCGATCGAAGCGCGCGCCGGTCGCGTTCAAACCCCGCCGCGCCCACGCGGTCGTGAGTGCCACCGATCGTTCGGCTTCCGCGCGCTCGCACGGAATCCCGCCGAAATAGTCGAAGCTCATCGCGATGTCGGCGCCGATGCGCGCCTGCGCCTCCATCACCGCTTCGGGCGTGAATTCGTGCAGCGACCCGTCGATGTGCGACCGAAAGGTGACGCCCGAATCCGTCACGCGCATGAGTGAGGCCAGGCTGAACACTTGGTAGCCGCCGCTGTCGGTCAAGAGTGCCCCGTCCCAGCCGATGAAGCGATGCAATCCCCCCGCGCGCGCAATTAGATCCACGCCCGGGCGAAGGTACAAGTGATACGTATTGCCGAGGATGAGCCGCGCTCCGGTGTCCCACACGCCGCGGCTCGTGACACCCTTGACGGACCCCTGTGTCCCCACCGGCATGAACACCGGGGTTTCGATCGACCCATGATCGGTGACAAGGATCCCCGCGCGCGCACCCTGCGAGCGCGCCTCGACTCGAAACGAAAACGGCATGGGGTTACTTTACCACGCAGGCGTCGCCGACGCCAGCCGATGCGATCGATCCCTCGAACGCGATTTCTGCAGCGCGAATACAACACGATACTGTCCGTCTCGCGCTGCAGTTTGAGCGGAGAGGGACGATCGCATCGGCCGCCGTGCGCTACTTCTTGGTGGTGTCGGGCGGCGCGGGCGCCTTCTTCTTCGTTAGGCCATCGAGCAAGCCCTTGACCGTGTCGGTCGCCTTCTTGTTGAGCTCGTCCTTGCCTTGCTGGACCAGGCCCTGCTGCAGCTTCGCTTGAATCGCGTTGGCATCCACACCGACCGACGGCTTCGCCACCGCACCCGAGAGCTTGATCGGCAACTCGAAGCGCCCGCCCGAGTTCAGCAGGTACTTCGCCATCGGGACTTCCGCGACCAAGTCGTTGGTGAGCTTCTGCGAGAGTGTGAGCGTCGTGTTGACGTCCATCTCCTTGCCGAACGAGAACCACCCGCCGCCCACCAGCGAGAAGTCCGACGACTTGAGGTGCAAGTCGTTGGTGTTGATGCGGCCGTCGGCGATCGTCACCTTGCCCGCGAGATTCTCGAACGCAGTCTGGTTGGCGGAGAACAACTTCGGATTCTTGTTCTTGATACGGTCGGCGAAGCCGGCCGGTACCATCGGCATCGACTGCACCGAGGTGAACAACTGCTGCGCGAGGTTCACATTGAGAAAGGCGCCCTCGACCACGACCGCCCCGCCCGACCCAGTCAGCGTCTTCTGGAGCACCTCCCACGTCTTGCCCTCGCCCGCGATGTCGAAGTCCGCGCTGATGCGTCCGACCAATACATCGGCGAGCAGCGGCGATTTGAAGCGGAAGTACTCCGCGAGGTTCACCTTCTCCACTTTGGTCGAGAGATCGAACTTGGCCGTCTTGGGCTCGAAGATGCCCGATCCGGAAAGCGTCCCGCCCATCGCGTTGGCCGAGAAGCGATCGATGATCGACTTCTCGGGTGTGGCGTGCACCACCGCCTCCGCGTTGGTGTAATCGATGTTGGCCGCGATCCCACTCTTCGACGCGATGGTGAGCGCGTTCTCGATCAGCTTGGGCGCCTTCTCCGTGGCTTCGCCCTTGACCACGACGTCGCGAAAGACCTCCGCGCGCGGGAGCGGCTTGGCGTTGGGCGCGGGTGCCTGTACGTCGAGGCGCGCGACCTCGGGCGAGGACACCGTGTAGGTCGCCCGCATGGGTGTCATCGACGACACGTCAGCGTCTACTTTGAATTTGCTGCTCCCGATCGCGAAGGTCGCGTTGGGGATGCGCGCGGTCTTGGCGGTGAACGCGACGGTCGCCGCGCCGTTGCTCAACGGTTTGGGCACGTTGGGAATCTGCGCGCCGAAGTTGGTCACGGTCGCGGTGCCGCGAATGTCGGGTGGCGCGCCGGGCGTAGGGGCACCACTCACGCGCACGCTCACCTTGGCGTCGCCGGAGGGCGACATCGGCGCCATCGCGGGCAAGAGGTCCTTCCACGGCGCGATCGCGGTCGATCCCTCGAACGTGAGATCCATCGCCTCCTGGCCCTTGAACGGCACCAGCGTGCCGGAGCCCTTCGCGCGCAGCGAGTGCAGCGTGACGTCGATGGACTCGAACTCGACGCCCTCGTGGGGCGTCCCCTGCGGGCGAAACGTCCCGCGGAAGGTCGCCTTGGCGGGAATGCCGGCCGCCTTCTTCATGGCCGCGGGGACTTCGTAGGTCGCGTTGGTCGCGTCCACCTCGCCGTCGAACGCCACCGCGGTCATGGCCCCGTCGAAGTTCGCGCGCGCGGTGGCCTCACCGCCCAGCACGGGCACCGGCTTCGACGGGTCTTTCTGCACGAGCGTCACACCCGAGAGCGGCAGCGGTCCCGCGTTCATCGTGCCTTTGAGGCGCGCGTTCGCGAACACCTGGGTCGAATCCGCGGTGAAGTCGAAGGGCCCGCCGGTGGCGGTGAGCGCGACGTTGGGATCGGTCGCGCCCAACGCCGCGATGCCGACGTCGAGCGCCTCGATCATGGCAGAGCCGACCGTCCCCGAGAGCTTCGCGGTCGCGCGAAGATTGCCGTCTTGCGGCGGCGCGGC
>DASPGK010000280.1:0-7780 GCA_035620655.1 Candidatus Krumholzibacteriia bacterium | reverse complement strand
AAATCGCGCGCCAGATCTCGTTGTGGGACCAGCGCGGCTCCGAGGTGATTCGTGGCAATTTGCTGGTGATCCCGATCGAGGAGTCGCTGATCTACGTGCAGCCGATCTACCTGCGCGCCGAAGGGGGGCGCATCCCCGAGCTCAAGCGCGTGGTGGTCGCGTACCAGAATCGCGTGGCCATGGAAGAGACCCTCGAAACGGGACTCTCGCGCTTGTTCGGCGGCACCGTCGAAGCCGCGGCCGCGGCCCCCGCACCTCCGCCGCCGCGTGTGGGCGACGGCGGTGTCGCGGACCTCTCGCGCCGCGCCTCGGAGCACTACCAGCGCGCGATCGCCGCGCAGCGAGCGGGCGACTGGACGCGCTACGGCGAGGAATTGTCGCGACTGGGCGACGTGCTGCGGCAGTTGGAGACGACGACGGGCCGCGAGTGATCATTCGGTCCTGAATCGAAGTCGCGTCGCCCTCTTGAAAGAAACGAAGATAGTCCTTTACATACTCGCGCCGTGGGCGCATGATGCTCCCAGACCATCCTCCTCGATCACGGACGAGATCGTTCAGCCTCCCTCTTCTAGAGTCGCTCAACTTTTAGGTCCCCTCGCCGATTGATGCGTTCGCGGCCCGGCACGTTGTCGGACCACTCTTTGGGCTCGAACGGGTGACCGGGATTTTCCGGCGATCCCGCGAGAGCTTCGACACGCCGGTTGATCCGGCATTTTGGAGAACACTCTCATGAAGAAAATTTACGTGGGCAACCTGCCCTTCACCGCGACCGAAGAACAGGTCCGGACCTTGTTCGGCACACACGGCAACGTGATGTCCGTGTCCTTGATCAACGATCGCGAGACCGGTCGCCCGCGCGGCTTCGGCTTCGTGGAAATCAGCGACGAAGGACTCGCTCCGGCCTTGAAGGCCCTCGACGGCTTCGAGATGGACGGACGCGCCCTGAAGGTCAACGAGGCGGAGAACAAGCCCCGCAATAACGGTGGCGGCGGCATGGGCGGCAGCCGCTGGTAGTCTGGTCCCACGATTGACATCGCAAAGGCCCCGTCACCGCAGGGTGGCGGGGCCTTCTTGCTTTCGCGCGGACGCGTCCAAAGCGGCGAAAGCTAGCGCCTACGTATCGTCCTTGTCGTAGTCCTTGTCGTGATCGTGGTCCCAGTTCCAGTCGTCGTGCCCGCGCTTTTTCGCCTCCGCCTTCCACCGCTTCTCCATCTTGTCGTAGCGCGGGTCGTCGCGTATCGGATCGAGGTCGTCGTCCCAGCGCGCGTAGCTCCACATCTGGAAGCCGGCGCCCTCGGCCTTCTCGAGCCATGCGATCGCGCCGTCGATGTTGCCCGACTGCGCCTCGGAGCAGGCGAGGTTGTACATCGTCGTCGAGGGCCTGTAGCCCAGGTCGAGTGCCTTCTGGAACGACGGCGTGCTGGCCTCGGCGTCCTTGGCCGCGAGCTGCGCGAATCCCAAGTTGGACCACGCGCGCCCGACCTTGGGGTACTTGCGCGTCATTTCCTCGAAGTGCGGGATCGACTTGCGCCAGCGGCGCTCGTCCTTGCCGCTGCTCCACGACGAACTGCCGGGGAGATTCTTCCACCAGCCGGCGTTGTGGAGTTCCAAGTCCTCCGCCATCTCGAGCAACTGGTCGAAGCGCGCCTGGCCGTGGAGCGGGACCAAGTCGGGGTCCTGTTCCATGTGATCCGCGTCGACGGAGCCGGTGGTGATCGATTGTTCGAGGAGCTTCAACGCCTCCTCCTTCTTGCCGGCCAGCGACCGCGCGCACGCCTTGTTGTAGAGCGCGTCCTCGTCCTTGCTGACGGCGAACTCGTTGTCGAACGCCTTGGCGGCGCCGTCGTAGTCGCCGGAGCGCAGGAGTTCGATGCCGACCGAGTTCCAGTCGCCCTCGTCGACCTCCTTGGCCTTGGCGAGGCGCTCGAAGTCGCGCGTCGCCTTGCGACGCTCGGCCTCCGCGGTGCCGGAGCTCATGACCTCGCTCAACAGCTTCTGGAAGCGCGCGTCGCCGCGCAGCGAATTCAGGTCTTCGTCCTCGGCGAACAAATCGGGCCGGTCGAAGCCCTCGTCGAACGACTTCTGGAGCGCGGCCATCGCCTTGTCCTTCTGGCCCGCGAGCGCCCACGAGCAGCCCGCGTTGTAAAACGCGGTACCGCGACGGTACCCGCGCAGCGCGGCGTTCTCGTACGCCTCGCCCGAGCGCTCGAAGCGGCGGCTGTCGTAGTAGTCCTTCGCGCGCGCGTACCACTCGCGACCGGAGCGGTCCTCTTCGTCGTTTTCGGCGAGGTAGTAGGTCCCGCCCGCGAGCACGGGTGCGGCGGTGTCGATGTCGATCTTCTCTTCGACCTTCGTCGTCGTCTTCTCATCGAACGAATAGTGCTGCGCTTCGACCACGTCGGTCGATGCGGACGGAATCACGAGCGCGGACGACACGGGGGTCGGTCGCAGGGCGGCCACCAGCGCGAACAGTGCCAGCGCCGCGCAAGCGGAGGCCGCGAACGAACGCCGCGAGGTAGTCGCGCGCGGAATGCGCGCGGACAGAATCGTCACGACCCGCTTCTCCAAGGCCGAGCGCGTCGCAAAGGCGAGCGCCGAGCCGGCCAGGGGATCGCGCGCCATCGCGGTGCGCGCGATGGCCACCAGGTGCTCGGCATAGTCGGAGCCGCGCACACCGCTCGCGAGCACGATCTCGTCGCACGCGCGCTCGGCGTCGCGACGTGCACTCTTCGAGAGAACCCACGCCAGCGGGTGGAACCAGAATACCGAGGTCACCACGCGCGCGACGAACAGCCACGCGACGTCGTGGCGCCGCACGTGCGCGAGCTCGTGCAGCAACACGATGCGAAGCCGCTCGCGCGACCAGGCGGCCGCCGACGTGGGGATCACGACGCGGGGGCGGAGCGCACCCACGACCATCGGGATCGCCACGTCGCGCGACACGCCCACGTCCACCGTGCGATGGATCCCGAGCACGCGGCACGCGCGCTCGCATTCGTCGAGTAGTTCATCGTCGGATATCGACGCCGCGCGCCGCGAGAGACGCCGCGCGCCGATGGCCCCCATCGCAGTCCATCCGAGCAAGCAGATCGTCACCATGAACCACGTCATCGCGGCGAAGCCCTTCCAGCCGATCGACGCGACGGAGTCGCGCACGCTCGAGAGGGCGACGCGCCCGATCACGGCCAGCGGCCCGCGCGAGGCGGGCCGTTCCGGCTTCACCGGCGCGGGAGTGACGGCGGTCGCGGGTATCGGCGCCACCGCCGGCGCCGGCGCCACCGCGGGAGCAGACGATATCCGCGGGGCGGGGGCGTCGATCGCAAACGGCATCGCGCGCGGAGCCGGGGGCGTTACGACCGCTTCGGGCGCGGGCAGAATAGGGATCGAGAGCGTGGGCAGGATCGCCGACGCCGCCGGCAAGAGCGCGATGGCCACCAGGCTCGTGACCGCGACCGCGTGCCGCGTCGCCGGGCGCGCGCTGCGCACGATGGCGAGGAACGCGCACGCGATCGCCGCCAACAGAGACGCGCGCGAGAACCACCACGCGAACGATTCGGGCGTCATCGAGTCCAGCAAAGACGAAAAGATCGGGGTCATGGTCATCGTCCTTCCTTGCGCGCGCGCTCGATGAGCGCCGCCATGCGATCCAGGTCTTCCTCGGTCAGATCGGCGCCGGGGTTTTCCAGGAGGGCGGCCACCGCGCCCGCCGCCGAACCGTCGAAGAAGGTCTTGAGCAAGTGCTCCACCGCACTCCGGCGCGCCTTGTTCAAGGCGACCGTGGGCCGGTAGATGTAACGCTTGCCGTCGTGCTCGTGCGTAATGAGGCCCTTTTGTTCGAGGACGCGAAGGGTGGCGCGGACCGCCGAGTAACTGGGCGGGGAGGGGATCCGCAGATGGACCTCGCCCGCGCTGGCACTGCCCGCGCTGTACAGGACATCCATGATCTCCCGTTCGCGGCGACTCAAGCTGGGTAGGCGTTTCATGACGTTGGTGTACGTAGTCCTTTCCGGGGGAGTTGCCTCTGACCTGCTAGTTTTTTAGCAAGTGCTGGAAAACTAGCACATGGTGGGTGGGGCCGTCAACGGGCTTTCTGGCGAGGGGGCACGGGGTTGGGTGGGTCCAGGCGACCCAACTTTAACAAAATTAATCCTTTACACCGCCCGGGTAGGGCCGTATGATTCGGGCACGCCATCCTCCCCGACTTCAGGACGATATCGTTCAGCCTCCCTTTTATAGAGTCGCTCAACCTTAGAGGTCCCCTCGACGACGATGGATTTGCGGTCCGGCACCGTGTCGGGCCGCACGTGAACGCTCGCGGGATGCCCGGAACTAGCCGGAGATTCCGCGCGCTTCGACAAGCCGGTCATCCGGCATTTTGGAGAACAGAAGAATGAAGAAGATTTACGTGGGCAACCTGCCCTTCAGCGCTACCGAAGAGCAGGTCAGAACCCTGTTCAGCAAGCACGGCACCGTGCAGTCCGTCAGCTTGATCAACGACCGCGAAACCGGTCGTCCGCGCGGCTTCGGCTTCGTGGAGATCAGCGACAACGGGCTCGCCCCGGCCCTCAAGGCCCTCGACGGCTACGAGATGGACGGGCGCGCGCTGAAGGTGAACGAGGCGGAAGCCAAGCCGCGCAACGGCGGCGGCGGCGGCGGAAGCCGCTGGTAAGGCTCGTCTAACCCACGCGTTAGTCATGCGGAGACCCCGTCATCGAAAGATGGCGGGGTCTTCGTGCGTTGGGCCCGGTCGATTCGCCCGGGGTTGTTACGGATCCTTCGCTCTGCTATCGTCGTACGACTCGCCGCATCTGCAAAGGACTCCACGATGAAAACCAGCTTCGAGATTTCGCGCGACGTACCCCTCGTGCACATGCGCCAGTACATGGCGCAGCTCGGGCTCGCCGAGGACGACTTCGACTTCTACGGAAAGTACCAGGGCAAGATCCGCCTGGAAGCGCTCGAGCGCTGGCAGGATCGCCCGGACGGCAAGCTCATCCTGGTTACCGCGATGACGCCGACCCTCCGCGGTGAAGGAAAGACGCTGACCTCGGTGGGCATCGGGCAGGCGATCGGGAAGCTCGAGCGCCGCGGCATGATCGCGCTGCGCGAGCCGTCGCTGGGGCCCGTGTTCGGCATGAAGGGCGGCGCGACGGGCGGCGGGTATGCGCAGGTCATTCCGATGGAGGACATCAACCTCCACTTCAACGGCGACATCCACGCCATCACCGCCGCGCACAACCTGCTGGCCGCGATGCTCGACAACCACATCTACCAAGGCAACGAGCGCCGCGTCGACGTGACGCGCGTCCTGTGGCCGCGCGCGCTCGACATGAACGACCGCGCGTTGCGCCACATCGTCGTCGGGTTGGGCGGGCACGCGCACGGCATCCCGCGCGAATCGGGCTTCATCATCACGGCCGCGTCCGAAGTGATGGCGATCCTGGCGCTGGCGACCGGCCGCGAGGACTTGAAGAAGCGCCTGGGCGACATCGTCATCGCGTACGACCAGGACTATGGGGCTGTGACGGCGCGCGACATCGGCGCCGACCGCGCCATGGCCGTGATCCTCAAGGACGCGATCCAGCCCAACCTCGTGCAGACCATCGAGCACACGCCGGCGCTGGTGCACGCGGGCCCGTTCGCGAACATCGCGCACGGGACCAGCAGCGTAGTCGCGGCGCGCACGGCCCTCAAGCTGGCCGACTACGTGGTCACCGAGTGCGGCTTCGGTTCCGACCTGGGCGGCGAGAAGTTCTTCGACATCGTGTGCCGGCAGTCGGGGCTCTTTCCCAACGCGGTCGTGATCGTGGCCACCGCGCGCGCCATCAAGCGCCACGGCGGTGTGTCGGAAAAGCCGCCCGAGCTCCTCGAAAAAGAAAACATGGCCGCCTTCGACGCCGGCCTCGTGAACCTGGGCGCGCACGTGCGCGGCATGCAGAAGTTCGGCGTACCCATCGTGGTGGCACTCAATCGGTTTCCGTTCGACACCGAGGCGGAGATCGCGGCGCTGCGGCGCTTCTGCGATGGACTCGACGTGGCCTTCGCGCCCCACGATGCCTTCATGCGCGGCGGCGAGGGTGCGACGGACCTGGCGCGCGTGGCCATGGAATTGGCCGACTCGAACCCGACGCCCAAGCCGAAGTTCCTCTACCAGCTCGACGAAGCGCCGGTGGAGAAGGTCCGCCGCGTCGCGCGCGAGATCTACGGCGCGTCCGACGTCTATTTCGAACGCGACGCCGCCACCAAGCTCGAGCGCTTCGTGAAGATGGGGTACGGCCACCTGCCGGTGTGCATCGCGAAGACGCAGTATTCCCTGTCCGACAACCCCAAGCTCATCGGTGCGCCGCGCGACTTCACGATCACCGTGAGCGACGCGCGGCTTTCGGCGGGTGCGGGCTTCATCGTGGTGGTGTGCGGCGACATGATGCTGATGCCGGGACTCCCTGTGGTCCCCGCCGCCGCCAAGATGGACATCGACTCGTCGGGCACCATCACGGGCTTGTTCTAGCGCGGCGCGACCGCCGCGCGCATCGAGGAGGCGATTCGGTTGGCAGAGAAACTCCGCAGATCCAGGAACAAGATGATCGCGGGCGTGTGCGGCGGGCTTGCGGAACGCTTCGGGTGGTCGGCCACCCGCATGCGCGTCGTCTACCTGCTGGTGTCGATCTTGAGCGCCGCGTTCCCGGGAACCATCGTGTACATCGTGCTGTGGTTCATCATGCCGGGACCGGATGATTAGGCGGCCACGGGTCTTTGCCTACCGCAACACGACCATCGCGCCGAACACGGTCGACGCCGCGTTGTACACGACGCCGGCACGTAATGGACGGCCCACCGGCCAGCATGGCCAGGAGATCGGGACCGGGAGTGATTTCCGCATGGGTTCGGAGTACCGGATCGGGAATCATTCTACCGCGCGGCCGCCGGCGGTTCATTCGGGGGGGACGTTAACGGCCTCCCATACATTTGTGTAGACGCGCCTATCCCGGATCGCTAGGATTCCCCGCGTCCGCCCGTCTCGCGGATGACGTCACCGACCGACCATCTTGTCTCCCCGGTCGGTGCGTCCGGCTACCAGCGAGCGACCGATCCTGCTGCGGCCGCGACGGGGAGGTATCCGCACACATCATCCAACCCACATAGGGCGTAACGCGCCCTGGTCGCTTTTCCCTTGGTGTCTCCGTGCGATCGTCGCCCGACGACTCGTCGCGGGACATGAAAACGAACATGTGAGGAGAGAAAGATGAACCGCAAGTCATTGCGCGTTAGTGTGTCTTTGCTCGCATTATCCGTCTTGCTGGTGGCGTCGGTGTGGGCATCCGCTCCGGTGTCGCCGGTCCTGAAAGGTGGGACGCCCGTCGGTGACGACGTCCTGCCGTACGCACCCGATCGCATCATCGTCAAGTTCAAGGATACCAGCATGCAGCTCTCGACGCTCAAGGTCCCGCGCCAAGTGGGTGCGGTGGCACCCGGCACCATGACGGGCCTCGCATCGGTCGACGCGCTCAATCAGCAGATGCGCGTCGTTCAGAT
The DNA here is from genome assembly GCA_035620655.1 of Candidatus Krumholzibacteriia bacterium. Taxonomy (GTDB): domain Bacteria; phylum Krumholzibacteriota; class Krumholzibacteriia; order WVZY01; family JAKEHA01; genus JAKEHA01. Next base: position 247 of record DASPGK010000280.1, on the reverse strand, counting down.
TTCGCGGCCCTTCATCGAGCCGAAGAACACCGCCGAAGCACGGCAAATCGGTCTCGAGCGCACGTTCATGCTGCACGTCGCCAACGGGGTCGACATCGAAGACGCGGTCCGCCGCTATTCGGCGGATCCCAACGTCGAGTACGCGACCCCGGACTGGCGCGCGTTCCCGGCCGTCGTGCCGACCGACCCGGCCTACGTGCAGCACTGGGGCCACAACAACACGGCCCAGCTGCCCGGTCTCGACTGG
>DASPGK010000279.1:0-3069 GCA_035620655.1 Candidatus Krumholzibacteriia bacterium | reverse complement strand
CGCTTCGCAACGCTCGAGCCCCCCGTCGAAGGGCGCGTGGCGGGCGTGATCGGCGCCGACGGGATCGCCACGCTCTACACCCACCAGGCGGAAGCGATCGCGCGCGCGCGCAACGGCGAGGACGTCGTCGTCGTCACCGGCACCGCGAGCGGAAAGACGCTGTGCTACAACGTGCCGGTTCTGGAAGCGATCCTCGCCGACCCGTCGTCGTGCGCGTTGTACCTGTATCCGACCAAGGCGCTGGCCCAGGACCAGCTGCGAACGCTGACGCGCTACCTGGAAACGGACCCGTCGCTCCCGCTGGTCGCGGGCACCTACGACGGCGACACGCCGCCCAACGCGCGCCGCAAGCTCAAGAACGAAGCCAACGTTCTCTTGACCAATCCCGACATGCTGCACTCGGGGATCCTGCCCAACCACGGGACCTGGGCGCGCTTTCTCGCCAAGTTGAAGTACGTCGTGGTGGACGAGGTGCACACGTACCGCGGGACCTTCGGGTCGAACGTCGCGCACGTGCTGGGTCGCTTGAATCGCATCTGCGAGCACTACGGCGCCAAGCCGACCTTCGTCTGTTGCTCGGCGACCATCCGCAACCCGCGCGAGTTGGCGGAGCGCCTGACCGGTCGTTCGATGCAGGTGGTCGACGACGACGGGTCGCCGCGCGGACCCAAGGCATTCGTGATCTGGAACCCGCCCTTTTTCGGCGACGACCGCGTGGAGCGCAAGAGCGCCAACGTCGAAGCGGCGCGCATCTTGGCCGAACTGGTGGGCTTCGACCACCAGGCCATCGCGTTCGTGCGCGCGCGGGTGGTCAGCGAGATCGTCGCCAAGTACGCGCAGGAGTTCGCGGCGAAAATCTCACCCTCGCGCGCGAAGCTGATCAAGAGCTATCGCGGCGGGTATCTGCCCGAGGAGCGACGCCAGATCGAGCGCGCGCTCTTCGGCGGCGAATTGAAAGCGGTGGTCAGCACCAACGCGCTCGAGCTGGGGATCGACATCGGGTCGATGGAAGCCGCGGTGCTGGTGGGCTATCCCGGCTCGATCGCGTCGACGTGGCAGCAGGCCGGGCGCGCCGGGCGCGGCGCGGATCCATCGCTGGTCGTTTTATTGCCGTACGATTCGCCCATCGATCAGTACATGGCGCGCCATCCCGACTACTTCTTCGGGCGCTCGCCCGAGAACGCGGTCATCGATCCGTTGAACGCCCACATCGTGCTCTCGCACGTGCGGGCGGCCGCTTTCGAGCTCCCGATTCGCAAGGAGGACTGGCAGCAATTCGGCGATTTCTGCGGACCCATCTTGAAGCTGCTCGAAGAGGATCGCCAGGTCCGCCAGCAGGGAGGCCAGTTCTACTGGAGCGGTCCCAATTACCCCAGCGCCGACGTGAGCCTGCGCAACATCGGCGACGACGTGTACACCATCATCCTGGGCACGTCTGCATTGATGGCGTCCGAGGGCCTCAAAGCGGTGCCCAATGAAACCAGCCGCGTCATCGGCACCATCGACGAGGCGGGCGCGTTCCAGCAGCTGCACCCGCAGGCCATCTACATCCATCACGGAGACACCTACTTCGTCAACGAATTGGATATCCGCAAGAAGATCGCGTGGGTGCAGAAGGAAGACACCGATTACTACACGCAGTCGATCACCGAGACCAAGATCAAAATCGAGCAAGAGGAATTGCACAAGAGCGTGCAGGCGGCCGAGGTGCATTGGGGCGATCTGTCGGTGACGTCGGTGACCTACATGTTCAAGAAGATCAAGTTCGGAAGCCGCGACTCGCTGGGTTTCGGAGCGCTCGACCTCCCCGCCCAGACGTTGGATACCACCGGCATGTGGCTGCTCCCGCACCCGTCGGCGTACGCGCTCGCGAAGGCCTCGGGCCGCGTGCCGCGCGAGGGATTGCTCGGGATATCGAACGTGATCCGCGAGGTGATTCCGCTCTACGCGATGTGCGACACCATGGACGTGGGCGCGTCGGTGGATTCGTCGGCGGCCAACGCGCCCGGCATCTTCGTGCACGATCGCTTCCCCGGCGGACTAGGCTTCGCGCTCAAGGCGTACGAGCTGATTGACGAGATCCTCGTGGCCTGCTTGGAGCTCCTCGATTCCTGCTCGTGCGCGCACGGCTGCCCGTCGTGCGTGGGCTCTCCGCTGCCGCCGTACTCGCACCTCGACCCCGACGTCAACGCGCGCGGGTTGATTCCCGACAAGGAAGCGGCCAAGTCGATCCTGCACCACTTGCTGGGCCGCGATCCCTTCCAACCCTCGGTGCGCACGAGCGCCGGGAGCGCCGAAATCGCGCGCGACGAGGCCGAGCTGCGCAAGCTGGTCGAAGCGACGCAGCTCCCAGGCACGCTGGAAAAGAAGCTCCGGCAGCGGGTCGACAAGCTTCGGCGCCGCGGCCCCACCTTCGGACCCCGCTAGTGAACTGCAACTGGGCTGTAACCCTCGTCGTCGGCCTGTCCGTCGTCGTCGCCGCGTCGCGGGCCGCGTGCGCGGAGCGCGCGCTGGCCGAGTGGATGTATTCCGCGTCCGTGTACGGCTACTTCGTGCCCGACGATCGCGACTACGTGCAGCCGACCATCAGCGCCGACCGCGGAGTGTGGCACGCGGAGCTGCGCTACAACTACGAAGACCTGGAGACCGGGTCGGCCTGGGCGGGCTACACCTTCGCCGCGGGAACGGAGCTCGAGTTCGCGATCACGCCGATGCTGGGCGGGGTCTTCGGCCGAACCGTCGGCGTCGCACCGGGCTTCCGCTGCTCGATCGACTATCGGGCGCTCGCGTTCTACAGCGAGGGCGAGCACTTCCTCGACGCCGAGAGCGACTTCGACTCCTTCTTCTATTCGTGGTCGGAACTGAGTGTGTCGCCCGGGGGCGTTATCGAGGTCGGCGCGGCGGCACAGAAGACGCAGGCCTACGAGAGTGCTCGCGACATCCACCGCGGGTTCCTCCTCGGGACGAGCTTCGAATCGTGGGGAGCGACCGTCTACGTATTCAACCCGGACCTGCCTGACCCCACCTACGTGCTCGCGGCACACGCCGATTTCTGACCGTAGGAACCGC
>DASPGK010000278.1:0-26484 GCA_035620655.1 Candidatus Krumholzibacteriia bacterium | reverse complement strand
GAAGACGCCTCCGGCAACGAGGAGGTCTTCGATCTCGGGTGCGGTCCGCGAGGGCGCGCCGACCGCCATCGTCGCGACGACGTCGAACGACGCGCGGTAGCGCTCGAGGTGCGATGCAGCGCGCGCGTCGCCCGCGAAGACCTCCACGCGCGAAAACGAAAACTGGCGGACGATCTGCTCTAGGAAGACGGCTTTCTTCTCGCGGCGCTCGATCAGAGCGAGGTCCCAGCCGGGAAATAGCATTCGCCACACGAAGCCGGGGAAGCCGGCGCCCGACCCGACGTCGGCGACGCGCAGGTCGGTCGATCGATCGGGCGCAAGTACGCCCGCCACCACGCCCCCGAACTCCGCGCTCTCGATGAGCAGGCGGTGGCATGCCGCGACCGGGTGTTTCCTCGAGACCAGCCCGATCTCGTCGTTCCAGCGCAGGATTTCGCGGGTGTAGCGTCGAAGAGGATCGATCGAGAGAGCGGGAAACAGCCGAACGACGTCGGCGAGTGTGGTCTCGAGGTCGTTCTCGGGTACGCTCATCCGGCGTGGGTTCGGCGCGCGCGCTCGACGTGAACCGCGAGAATCGAGAGATCCGACGCGCGCACGCCGGCAATGCGGGATGCTTGGCCCAGCGTCTCGGGCCGCTTGATGCGGAGCTTCTCGCGCGCCTCGGTGCTCAGGCCCGCGAGTGCTTCGAACGCGAAGTCGGGCGGGATCCGTCTCGCTTCCAAGTCGGACAGCGCCTGGACGTCGCGCGCCTGGCGGTCGATGTAGCCCTCGTACTTCACGCGGCACTCGACCGCGTCGTCGAGTGAGGGCGCGCAGTCCAGGCCCGCGAGATCGCGCAAGTGTGCGAGCCGAACCCCCGGCCGACGCAGGACGTCGCGCAGCGTCGTGCCGTGGCGAACCGGTTCGAGGCCCCATTCGTCGAAGCGCGCCGCACCCTCGCGCGCGGGAAAGCCCCGCCGACCCAGCGCATCGACAACCTCGTCGACGCGGCGAACGCGCTCGCGGACGGTTGCGAGCGCGCGCTCGGGCACGAGTCCGAAGCGGTGCCCGGTCGCCATCAGGCGCTCGTCCGCGTTGTCCTGGCGAAGCACGAGGCGAAACTCCGCGCGGCTCGTGAACATGCGGTAGGGCTCGTCGATCTCCTTGGTGGTGAGGTCGTCGACCAGCACGCCGAGGTAGGCTTCGTTGCGGCGCGGGACGAAGGGTGCTTCGCCCTGGATCTTCAGCACCGCATTGACTCCGGCGAGGAAGCCTTGCGCCGCGGCTTCCTCGTAGCCCGACGTGCCGTTGACCTGCCCGGCGAAGTAGAGCCGCTCGATGCATTTCGACTCCATGGTGCGGTGGAGTTGGTCGGGCGGGAAGAAGTCGTACTCGACCGCATAGCCCGGCCGGGCCATCCGCGCCGACTCCAGCCCCGGAATCGACGACAGGATCTCAAGCTGGACGTCGACCGGCAAGCTGGTGGAGATCCCGTTCAAGTAGAGCTCGGGATGGTCGAGTCCCTCCGGCTCGATGAAGACCTGGTGGCGATCCTTGTCCGCGAAGCGAACCACTTTGTCCTCGATCGACGGACAGTAGCGCGGGCCGATGCCCTCGATGGCACCGCCGTAGAGCGGCGACCGATGGAGATTGCGCCGAATAACCTCGTGGGTGGCCTCGCTCGTGTAGGTGAGGTGACACGGCACCTGCGGCAGCTCGATGCGGGCGGTGCGGTAGGAGAATGGGGCCGGCGGGTCGTCCCCGGGTTGGGGGTCGATCCGCGAAAGATCGACGCTGTCGCGAAAAACGCGCGGCGGCGTGCCGGTCTTCAAACGGCCCATGCGAAGGCCGAGCGATCGAAGGCTCTCCGACAGGGTCGCGGCGGGCGGCTCGCCCTCGCGGCCGCCGTCGGTCCGGCGGTCGCCGGTGTGCATCAGCCCCCGCAGGAACGTGCCCGTCGTGAGGACGCAGGCGCCGGCGTTGACAATCTCGCCGCTTGCGAACCGAACGCCCACGAACGCGCCCTGATTGACAATCAGATCGACGATCTCGCCCTCGACGATGGTGAGTCCGGGCTGGGCCTCGAGTGTCTCGCGCATGATCCGGCTGTAGATCACTTTGTCAACTTGAGCACGCGGCGACCAGACGGCCGGGCCCTTCGCGCGGTTGAGCATCCGGAATTGGATGCCGGCCCGGTCGGTGGCCCGACCGATTTCGCCGCCCAGCGCGTCTAGCTCCTTGACGAGGTGGCCTTTCGCCAGACCGCCCACGGCAGGATTGCACGGCATGTGGCCGATCCGATCGCGCCGGAGCGTCGATAGGAGCGCATGCATGCCCATGCGCGCGGCCGCCAGAGCCGCTTCACAACCCGCATGCCCGCCGCCGATTACGATGATGTCGAAGCGTCGATCCATGGAATGTTGACAATCCTACGTTGACAATTATCGGCGCGAAAGAGTGACAATCGGCGCTCGGAAAAGTTGACAATCACTTTCCGATGCAGAAACGCGAGAAGATCACGTCGAGGAGTCCGTCATGGTAGCGCCGTCCCGTCGCCTCCTCATATAGCGATAATACGTCTCTCGCCTGGACCGCGAGGAGCTCGAGCGGCTCGCGTGACTCGACCGCTTGGCCCAGGGTATCCAGTCGGGCACGAGCGTCCGCGAGCAACGTGACGAGGCGCGCATTGAGGATAGCCCGGTCGCGTGCAGTCCGAGCCAGCACCTCCGAGCCCGCCAGTCGGAGCAGCTCTCGCCGGATCTCATCCACGCCCTGACCCGTCACGGCCGAAGCGCGAACGTGTGCAATATCGCGAGGGGCAGCCCCGGCGTCCACGTCCTCTCCGCGATCCACCTTGTTCCATACCACGAGCGTGCGCGACGCGTCGAGGCGCGCGAGTGCCTCGCGGACATCGCCGGCGAGCGCACGCTCCGAGGCGTCCAACACGAACACGACGACGTCCGCGCTCTCCGCGGCGTCGACCGCCCGCCCGATGCCGATCGCTTCGACCCGGTCGGGCGTTCCATCGCGGAGCCCGGCCGTGTCGTGCAGGATGAAGGGCACGCCCTCGATCACAACCGTCTCGCGCAGGACGTCGCGCGTCGTTCCCGGAATCTCGGTCACGATGGCGTGGGGCTCGCCCGTCAGGCGGTTGAACAAACTGCTCTTGCCCGCGTTGACCGGCCCCGCGATGACCACGCGGTAGCCTTCGCGCAGCGGCCGCGACAACGACGAGGTCGAGAGCAGATCGTCGAGCTCCGGGCGCTGGCGCGCGATCGTCGCGAGTGCGGCCGGGACGTCCAGGGCGTCGATGCCCTCTTCGATGAAATCGATGTTCGCCTCGACCACGGCCAGGAGCGTCATCATGTCGTCGGCGAGTGCGTCGATGCGCCGCGAGAGCGCGCCGCGCAGCTGCCGCTCGGCGACCACGCGCTGCAGCTCGGTGCGCGCGTGGATCATATCGGCGACCGCTTCGGCCTGGATCAGGTCCATCTTGCCGTTCAGAAATGCGCGCTGCGTGAACTCACCCGGCTGCGCCGGCCGAGCGCCGCTCGCGAACAACGTCTCGAGTATTCGCGCCACCACCGCGCTGCCACCGTGGCAGCTGATCTCGACCACGTCGTCGCCGGTATAGGAGTCCGGTGCGCGCATCACGGCCGCCATCACATCGTCGACGCGCTCGCCCGCTGGATCGAAGAAACCGCCGTGATAAAGACGTCGGTGCTCCCAGTCGCCCTCGAAGCGGCGATCGGCCGGCGTGCGCAGCACGCGATCGAGCACCCCGAGCGCCTCCGGACCCGAGACGCGGATGACCGCGATCCCGGCTTCACCGGGAGCGGTCGAGAGTGCGGCGATGGTGTCGGTGGTGGAATGCATGACGAATTACGATTCTAACACGATAGCTCCGAGCATCCCGCGGCGGGTGTCGCCGGTGGGGCCCCCGCCGCGCCAGGCGGCGGGGTGACCGGCGACAGGACCCGCCGCGCAGCGTTCACTGCGCGGGCGGGTTCACGTAGAAGCCGACCGAGTCCGACGACACCGATCCGAAGACGCCGATGCCGCCTTCGACGTGAAAGATGGGGCGCTTCGAGGTGTCTCCCGCTTCGCCCCCGAAACCGAATCCCCCGCCGCCGATGGCCGGATCCGTGCGCGCGATGTCGTACCAATTGCGGTCCAGCGCGACGACGCGCAGGTTGTACCGCCCCTCGTAATAGATCGCGAGCCACGGGATCCGCAGCGTCGATTCGTAATTGAGCGGTGGAGACGAGTTGGTCCGCTTGAAGTCCTCGAGGTCGTCCGGCTCGAGAAAGTCCGCGTCGATCAAGAGCGGCGAGTCCGTCTCGAGGTTGATGAGTCCGATTTGATACCCGGCGGTGGATTGGTCGTCCAAGACGGCCGCGAGGATGTTCTCCGGATACACGAGCTGGTTCTGCGGTTCGAAGTATACGGTGTCGCCGTGCTCTTCGAAGGTCGCGAGCGTTTGCAGGACGTTTGTGCCCGATTCGTCGAGGAGTACCCACTCGCGAACGGAGAGACGCGCGGGCGTCGTCGTCGTCGCGCGCACGACGCGGCCGTCGGTGAGGGTCGCCGTGAAGCGATACGTCGTCGACGCCTGCACGATGTCGGGCGCACCCGACCGGTACCAACCGCGCACCCCCATGGACGTGTACGGAATGACGCGCGCACCGTCCTCGATGGTCACCGTCGCGCCGTTGAGACCCGCCCGCTCGCGCGTGAACCGCTCATCGGGGGCGAGGGTCTGCGAGAGGTAGACGTCGCTGAACGGCTGCCCCACCACCAGGACCGCGTCGACCACGGGAATACCGAGGCCTCCGGGCGCAAACAGCTCGCTGCCCTCGCGCTCCGGAGAGCACGAGAGCGCCCACACAGCGATGCCCACTGCGAGTATGCGCGCGCGCTTTAGAACCATACGTTGATCCCGATGCTCGGAATAATGGGCAACATGCGAATGACCTCCGCGTCGACGACTTCCTCGTCGCGCTGATACTCGACGAACCACTCGTTGCGGCGGCTGTAGACGTTGAACACTTCGATCAACCATTCCGCCTTGGCTCCGAAGAACGAGAAGTCGCGCGCGACACCCAGGTCGAGCCGGTTGTACGCGAGCAGGCGCGCGCTGTTCTTGTCGGCGTAGAGCAACTGGATGTCGCTCGGGACGACACCCGTAGTCGGGTCGCGCAGCGAGTAGCGGCCGGAAACGGGCGTGAACGCCTGGCCGGTCGCGAACACGAAGGAACCCGTGAAGCGCCACGGGCCGCGCCGGTGTTCGGCCACCGCACTGATATCGTGGCGGCGGTCGTACTTGGGCGCGAAGGTCTCGCCGTCTTCGATCTCGGGGAAGGCGCGTCGCGTCCAGCCCAGCGTGTAGCCGATCCAACCGGTGACCGAGCCCATGTCGCGGCGCGCAAACAGCTCCACGCCCGCCGCGTATCCGTCGCCGCCCAAGTAGAACAAGTCGTCGGCGGTTTCGACCTCCACGTTCACGGTCGACGTGTTGTCGAGCAGCACGAGGTTCTCGAGGTCGGTGTAGTAGCCCTCGATCGAAAACAACACCGACGGTTTCCAGCGCCAGTCGGCGCCGGCGACGAGTTGCCACGAGCGTCCCAGCGGTGCCGTCTCGTCGATGGGGACGTAGAAGTCCACGGCCGCGACCGCTTCGGTCGCGACGAGCTGGAGGTACTGATGATAGATGCCCGCCCCCACTTTCACGCGCAGGTCGGGCCGGAACACCTGCGCGAACGCGACGCGCGGCTCGAAGAGATAGCGCTCGCCGTCGTCGATGTAGCGCGCGCGCATGCCGAGGTCGAACGCGGTATCGCCCCACGGCGTCCAGCGGTCTTCGAGGAACGCGGCCACCTCGACGGGCTCGCGCCGGTAGTCGTCGACCAGTTGGCCGTTGAACGTCTGCGAGAACGCGACGTCGTAGGTCGATGCTTGCAGCCCGGCCGTGAAGGTGTGACGAAGGCTCGCCTCCCACTTCACGTCGCCGCCGACCGTGATGTCTTGCACCGCGTTCTCGAAGGTCGCGGGGGTCGCGAATGCACTCGCGACCGTATTGCTCTCGTAGTCGCTAAAGGACGCGCGCGCGCTGACGATGAGGCGGTCGCTCAACGCGCGCATGAATGCGGCCGTCGCCACCGTGTTGCCCCACCGCAGCTCGAGCGAGGTGTCGCCGCCGGGAAAGAAATCGAGGTCGTCGCGCCCGTGGTAGACCGACACGTCGAAGCGCCCTCCGCCGGTCGGCAGCGAGATCTTGCCGTTGAGATCGTAGAAGAAATAGTCCGGGACTTCGGTGTCCTCGTCGCGAATGGCGTCGAGCATCGGCTCCAGATGGGTGCGACGCGCGCTGACCGACCACGACCCGCTTCGCACCGCGCCGTCCAGCGCAACGCGCGACGCGATGGTGCTGATCCCCACCTTGCCGAGGAATTCTTGCGCGCGCGCCTCGCGCGACCGCACGTCGAGCACCGCGCCCAGCCGGCCACCGTGCTCGGCGGGGTACGCTCCCTTGTACAGATTCACGTCGCCGGTGGCGTCGGCGTTGAAGGTGGAGAAGAATCCGAACGCGTGCGTGGGATTGTAGACGGTGGCCTGGTCCAAGAGCACGAGCGTCTGATCGGGTCCGCCGCCGCGTACGTACAGCGCGCTCGAAAAGTCCGACGCGGACTGCACGCCGGGAAACAGATCCAGTGCGCGCACGGGATCGCCCTCGGCGATCCCGGGCAGCGACGAAAGCCGGTCGGCCCGGATCGACACGAAGCCGGTCTGCACGTCTTCGGTTTCGGTGAACTCGCGATCCGTGTCGGCTTCGACGCGCACGCCCTCGATCTGCACGGGCTCGAGCTCCAGCGCGATATCGAGGACGTACGTTCGCTCTTCGGCCACGATCACGCTGTCCTCGCGCGCGCGATAGCCCACGCGCGTGAACGCGACGCGGTATCGCCCCAGCGGGAGCGGCTCGATGAGGTAGCTGCCGTTCTCGCCCGCGAGCACCCCGCCTTGAATGACGGCTCCCGCCTGCGAGCGGCCGGACACCTGAACATTGACGAAGCCGATCGGCGCGCCGGTGTCACGCGCGCGCACCACACCCAACAGGCTCGCGGCTTCCACGGCGTACGGAAGCAACATAGCCAGCAGGGCAACGATGGGCACGGGACCACGCATGGGATTCACGACGGCAGGGGAGCCGAGGTCTGCTGGACGCAATCTACGAACGGCGAAGCATCTGCGCAACCGGGCGAGGCTCGCCCGCAGCGACAGCCTCAATCCCGCGGCAGGTCGTCGGTCGCCGACGTCTTGGGGGAGATGACGACCTTGCGCAGGAGACCGTCGCCGATCGTGTACGTCGTCACGTCGTCGAAGTCCGCCACCGCGAGGTGGATGATGCGCCGCTCCGACGCCTTGAGCGGTTCGAAGTCGTACTCTTTCTGGGTCTTGCTGACGCGCTCGGCGAGCTTCTGCGCTTTCTCCACCAGGAGGCGGTGCTTGCGTCGCACGTAGCCGCCCACGTCCACGGTGATTTTGCTGTGGCGGCCGGTCCGTTTCGTGAAGATGCGATTGACCACGTGCTGGATCGACGCGAGGGTTTCGCCGCGCCGCCCGATCAGCAATCCATCGAGTCCGCTCGAGTTGATGTTCACGAACGTGGTGTCGTCGGATTCTTCGATGGAAAGCGTGTATTCGACGCCCATGAATCCGAGCACGTCGCCGATCACGGAGCGGACCACGTCGGCGCCTTCCGCGGCACCCGCGGGCGCCTTCGCGTTCTTGGAGGTCACGCGGATGCGCACCATCTTCCCCCCGAAGATGCCCAGCAGGCCGCCGTGCGTCTCCGAAAGGACTTCGATGTCGACCTCGTCCTTGCGCGCGCCGAGCTCCTTCAGAGCCTTCTCGAGCGCCTGGTCGATGGTCTTGCCGGTGGTCTCGACGGAATGCGCCATGGTGATTCGCCTACGAGCTCTTGCGGGCGCGGCGCTTCTTTCCGCTGGGCGCAGCCGACTCCGGCACCACGGCGAGTGCTGGCGCCTTGTGGCTCTTCACGATGTAGTACTGCTGGGCCACCGAGAGAGCGGTGTTGATGATCCAGTAGATCACCAGCCCGGACGGCATCTTGTAGAATAGGAACGTGAACACGATCGGGAGGATCGTGTTGAACCCGGGCGGCATCGGATTGCCCGGCTGGCCGGTCGGCGAGCCTCCGAGCTTCGACTGCGCCCACATCGACGCACCCATCAAGAGCGGCAAGAGACTGAAAGCGTCGCCGACGAGCGGCAGCGACGCCGGCAGCTTGAACAGCACGTCCTGCTGCGAGAGGTCGTTGATCCACGCGATCCAGGGCGCGCCGCGCAGCTCGATGGCGTGGCTCAGTACGTTGAACAAGGCGATGAAGACCGGCATCTGGAGCAGCATCGGCAGGCAACCGCCCAGCGGATTGACGCCGGCTTCCTTGTACAGCTTCATCGTCTCTTCGCTCAAGCGACGACGATCGCTGCCAAACTTCTCCTTGAGCGCCGCGATGCGCGGCTGGAGATCCTGCATCTCCTTCATCGACTTGAAGCTCTTGTGGGTGAGCCGATAGAAAAGGACCTTGGTCAAAATCGAGATGATGACGATCACCCAGCCGTAGTTGGGAATCACCTTGTGGAGCGCGTTCATCGACCACAAGACCGCCACACTGACCGGCCGGATGAACTTCCAGCCGAACTCGACGTTCTTCTCGAGGCCGACACCGAGGCCTTCGACCAGCTTGAAGTCCAGCGGTCCGAAGAATCCGCGCAACTCGCTCGTGATCTCGCCGCGCGCAACCGTGGCCGGGATCGCCACGCTCTGCGAGACGCGGTGCTCCGACTTGATCCCCGACATCTCGATCTCCGCGCGCACCGGCTGCGGCGGGATGACGGCGGCTAGAAAATACTTGGTTTGCAGGCTGGCCCAGTTGAGCGTCCCGCTGAATTTTTCGACGTTGGCGCGGCCGAAGTCGCCGGGGTGCTTGCGGTGGAATTCCTGCCCCAGGAGCACCGACGCACGGAATTTCGACTGGTCGTCGCGCGCGTTCTTTTCGGTGGCGGTGAGTCCGGGACCAAAGCTCCACGCCACCGTTTCAGCGCCGGGGACGAGCGCTTCGCTCGCGCGCAGCGTGGTGCGGAAATCGTAGCGGTCGCCGTAGAAACGATACGCGCGCTCGATCATGCCGCCCGGACCCGCCGCGCGAAATACGACGTCGACGGAGTCGCCGGCGGCGACATTCACGCGGGCGCCGTCGGATAGCGCCTGCCGCCCGGCGCTCGCCTCGAACACGATCTTCTCGACCGCGAGCTCGCGCGCCGACCCGCGAATGGTCGCCGACAACATGCGATCGCCCGACCAGCTGTCGCCCGGCGGCAAGAGCTCGACCGGTCCGTTCGCTCCGGCGAAGCGCAAGAGATGAACCCCTTCGATGGACGCGCCGCGCGTGTCGAGCGTGATCTCGAAGAGCGGAGAGGCCACCACGATGCGCTGGGACGGTTCGTCCGCGGCGATGCCCGTATCGGCGGGCGCAAACGCCATCGAAAGCGAATCTCCCGCCGGCGCCGGCACCAGCGCAGGCTGGTCGCCTCCGACCGACAGCGTGTCGCGGGACGCGTCGACCTTCTGGAGACGCGCGATCTTTTGCGCCTCTTCGAGCTGGACGGCTTCGCGGCGCGCGCGCTCTTCGCGCATCTTGGGCGCGAGATAAAGCGCGTCGTACAAGAGAAACAGCGCCATCGAGGCCGCGAACGCGAGCAACGCGCGGCGTTCCATCCCGAAGGTCTTGCTCATCGGACACCTTCCACGCGGGGCGCGCGGGCATTCGCCTCGCGCGAGCCACGAGCAGGCGGAACCGGATCGATACCGCCCTCGCACCAGGGGTGACAGCGCGCGAGGCGGCCGGCCGCGAGCACGCCGCCGCGAACCACGCCGTGGCGCGCGATCGCCTCGGACGCATATTCCGAGCAGCTCGGATGGAACCGGCACGCGGGAGGCAGAAGCGGGGAAACCAGCCGGCGATAGCCGGCAATCAAGGCCAAGAGCGATGCGCGAAGCATCGCAGCGGGCGGGAATCGCATGTGACGATCACTTCCTGTGACGATTATTCGATGTCGAGCTCGCCACCCGCGATGAGCGCTCGCCCGATGTCGTCCTCGATCTCGTCGGCGCGCGCATCGACGATCGACGCCTTCGCGACCAGGACGACCCATATGTGACGATCAATCCATTTTGGAGCGATGCGGCGCGCGGTTTCGCGCAAGAGCCGCTTCGCACGGTTTCGCCTGACGGCGCCGCCGACCTTGCGGCTGGCGACGACACCGACGCGCAGTCCATCATCCGCTTCGGACGGATGGAGGAAAATCACGGCGTGTCGGGCGACGAGCTTCTTTCCGGAATCGTAGCAGCGACGAAACTGCCAGGCGTGCGTCAAGGTCCGCACGCGTCGCCGCTTCGCGTGAGCCGACCGGCCCCGGTCTGCGCCCGACGGTTGCTTGGCCGGGCTCACGTCCGTGGTCCTTCGGTTCTCGCTACGCGGCCAGGCGCTTGCGGCCCTTCGCCCGGCGTCTCTTCAGAACGAGCCGGCCGCCGCGCGTGCTCATGCGCTTGCGGAACCCGTGCTCGCGTTTACGTTTGAGGTTGCGAGGCTGAAATGTGCGCTTCATGATCGTGAATCCCTAGGTTCGTTTGGTTGGGCCCGCCGGCGACCACGACCGAATGCCGCTCGCGCGTGCCGGGCTTGCATACTGGACCGAAGGGGGTGACTTTAGACCAAGCACGCGGCGTCGTCAAGCCCCGTCGCGGAGGAGGAAACCCACATCTTATCCACAGGCAATCGCCGCGCAACCGGCTTTCGAAACGCGACTTGTCTGTTCCTGTGAGCAACTCGTTTTCGCTCTTGAAGCGCTTCTTCACACTTTGCTACCTTCGCGGCCGTTGCATCTTCGGTCTGGGGCTTTGGTCTTTCCCGATTAATTCAGCTTGGTCTTTGAGTCACGGTCTGTGGACAACTTCGCGAAGACGGCCCCTTTTTGCCTCGCATCCCGCTTGTCCACAATAGATTAGGTGATTATCCACATTTGTGGATAACGCCCTTCGGTTCCGCCGGGGAATGTCCGAACCGGCGTTCTTTCAAGAGTTTTCGCCCGCGCGCAGCCGCGCGGTGACGGTGATCGCAACGATGTTGGTGAAGGGATTGCGTTTTCGGTCGCATTCCGGCCGTCTCGCATCGGAGTCACTCCGAGGGAGAAAGGGTACTATCCATGTCGGTTTCCTCCCGCGACCACATGTGGTCCGAGTTCCTGGCTACCGTGGCCACGTTGGTCAACAAGCAAACGTTCGAAACGTGGTTCAAGCCGATGCGCTTGAACGCGGTCGATGGATCCAAAGTGGTCCTCGACTGCCCGAACAAGTTCTTCGTCGATTGGGTGAGCGAGCACCACTCCGAGAAAATCGCTTTTGCGCTGCGGCAGGTTCTAGGAACCGACCCGCAGATCTCGCTCCATAACGCGAACGACGCGCCACCCGATATCTCGCCGCGGCGCGCCGAGCTCGTTCCCGCGCCCATGGCGCCGCGCGCGCGCAAGCCCGCGCTCGAGGGTGAGCGGCTCAACCCCAAGTACGTCTTCGACGAATTCGTCGTCGGCAGTAACAGCCGCATGACGTACGCCGCGTGCATGGCGGTTTCGGAACGGCCCGCGCAGGTGTACAACCCGCTTTTCATCTACGGCGGCGTCGGGCTCGGAAAGACGCACCTCATGCAGGCCATCGGTCACGTGGTCTTGAAGAGCCACCCGACTGCGCGCGTCCATTACTCGTCCGCCGAATCGTTCATGAACGAAATGATCATGGCGATCCGCCAGGCGAATGGTCACGAGTTTCGCACCAAGTACCGGAACGTCGACCTCTTGCTGATCGACGACGTCCAGTTCCTGGCCGGCAAGGAGAGCACGCAGGAGGAGTTCTTCCACACCTTCAACGCGCTCCACGGCGCCAATCGCCAGATCGTGGTGACGAGTGACCGGCCTCCCAAGGAGATCCCGACCCTCGAGGATCGATTGGTATCGCGCTTCGAGTGGGGGCTCATCACGGACATCCAGCCCCCGGACTACGAAACGCGGCTCGCGATCCTGCGTCGCAAGGTGGAGCGCGAGAACATCTCCATCCCGGACGATGTCCTGGCCTTGATCGCCGATTCGGTCAAGAGCAACATCCGCGAGCTCGAGGGCAGCCTGGTCAAGTTGTTGGTGCACGCGAGCGTGTACAAACAAGAGATCACCGGCGAGATCGCGCGCGACGTTCTCAAGGACTTCATCAAGTCCACGCCCAAGAAGACCAGCATCACCTTGATCCAGAAGGTGGTGTCGCAGCACTACCGGGTCCCCGTGGAGTCGATGCGGTCGAAGGTGCGCACGGCCCGGCTCGCGTTCCCGCGCCAGGTAGCCATCTTCCTCGCCCGCGACATGACGTCCGCGTCGCTGGCGCAGATCGGACAGCGCTTCGGCGGGCGCGACCACACCACCGTGATCCACGCTTGCCAGAAGATCTCCGACATGATCGAGCGCGACGTCTCGCTTCGCTCGACCATTGGGCAGCTTCGGAAGGAGCTTTCGTCGTAAGAGTTCGCTAGCCACAGAGGTGTGCGGCAAAAAGGGGCCGGGGACGGGACGCGGATTCGCTCGCTGGAGCGGCGGATTCATGGCCCACTTCCCGGCCTCTTTGCATATTGGTACGAGTCGGGCTGTCACGTTGTCACCCTTTGGTTTCTCCACAATACTCGGGATATCTCGTGTGGATAGTGTGTGGGAAGTTATCCCATGGGGAGGGTTCGCGGTCTTTTCAACACACACTCCCCGGTCCGTCCACGGCGTTCACACCGTGCAACGCGCTGGACCAGGCTTGGTTGCTCTTCTTTGTTCCACATCTCCACAACCCTACTGCTACTGCGATTGGATATATCATTCGATCCATCAGTAGGAAGCACGCGCGGAAAGGGCACCACACGGTTACCCATCCCGGGAGACCCGGGTTGATGGCACCACAAGTAACCAGGAACCGAAAAACCTGTTCGCAACAGCCACAGCTTCCTTGCGAAGGGACCTTCGACTGCGGTATAGTCGCGGCTCCGCACAAAGCTTTGTCAATCGCGCTGCGGTGAGGGTTTTGATCCATGGGGCGAGAAGGAGGACCGGGAGTGAAAATCACCGTCGATCAGAAGGATCTACTGAAGGGCCTTCAAGGTATTGCGGCCGTCGTGCCGAGCAAGACATCACTTCCCATTCTTTCGACGTTCCTTCTCGAGACGCGCGGAGACGGCAAGATCACCCTGACCGCAAACGACCTCGACGTATCGCTCACACAGACACTCGCGTGCGAAACGTCGGGGCCGGGAAGTGTGGCCGTCCCGGGCAAGAAGTTCTTCGAAATCGCGCGCTCACTACCCGACGACAAAGTAGTCATTGAGGTCGAAGGCGATCGCATTTCCATCAAGTGCCGTCGCAGCCGTTTCAAGATGACCGGGAAGAGCGCCGACGAATTCCCGAAGCTCCCGTCCCAGAAGGCGGCCGTGACATTTCCGATCGCCGCGAGCGTCCTCGATCGAATGATCAACAAGACCAGCTACGCGGTGTCGACCGATCTGACGCGCCCGTCGTTGTGCGGCGTGCTGTGGGAGATCAAGAAGGGCGCGCTGGGCATGATCGCGACCGACGGCCATCGCCTGGCCAAGGTCCAGCTTCCCGGAGCAGTCGGCGGCGGCGAGGAGAAAGACGTGATCGTCTCCCCTAAGGCGCTCAATATCTACCGCTCGCTCGCGGCGGACATGGACAGCGTGCACATCTCGCTGGCGGAGAACCACATCACGTTCGATCTGGGCGACAGCGTGATCTACTCGCGGCTGCTCGAGGGCCCCTTCCCCGACTACAACCAGGTCATGCCCAAGAAGAACACGCGCAAACTCACGGTGAGCCGCGACGAGCTGACGGACGCGTGCCGCCGCGTGTCGATTCTCTCGAGTGCGATCACGCACCAAGTCAAGCTGGTGATCGAAGACGATCGATTGACCTTGTCGGTGAAGACGCCCGACGTCGGTGAGGCGCTCGAAGAAGTGACGTGCAGCTACACTTCTCCCAAGATGGAGATCGGCTACAACGCCCGTTATCTCCTCGACATCTTGCGCACGGTCGAGAGCCCGGACGTGTCGTTCCTGCTCGATCGCAACGACAACGCGGGCGTGGTGACACCGGAGCAGGACGGCGAGGAGATCAAGCACGAGTGCTTGTTGATGCCTCTGCGCTTGAGCGACTGAGCGAGCGGGCGCCGTGCGCGTCGATCGATTCGCCTCCACGAACTTCCGCAATCTCCTCGAGGGCGAGATCCCATTCGGTCCCGGCCTGAACGTGCTGGTCGGCGACAACGGCCAGGGCAAGACCAACCTCCTCGAAGCCGTCTATTTCTTCCGGTTCGGGCGATCGTTTCGAGCACAAGTCGATACCGAGCTGATTCGCTTCGATGCGCCGTTCTGCCGCGTGGAGCTCGCGTGCACTTTCGCCGACGGGCGCCGCGAAGACTTCGCGTTCTCGATCGAGCGCCGCGAGGGGCGCGCGGCCAAGGCGATCAAGGTGAACGGGGAGCTTCTCCCGCGGCGCGGCGACCTCGCCGGCCGCTTCCCCGCCGTGCTCTTCGGACCGCACGACCTGCGCATCGTCTCGGGAGAGCCCGAGAATCGGCGACGCTTCTTGGACACGATCGGGATCATGACCGATCCCGGTTACCTGCGAACCGCGACCAAGTATCGTCGCGTCGTCGAGCAGCGCAACGCCGCCTTGAAAGCGCGCGCCTCGCGTGACGAGATGGCGGCCTGGAACGACCGCCTGATTGAGCTCGGCGCCGATTTCATATTGCGGCGAAGGGCGCTGACCACAGCCATGGAGCGCGAGATGCGTGCGCAAGCGAGCGATCTCCAAAGTCCCTTCGATTTCGTGATGCGCTACGATTCGGATCTGCTCGCGGATACCGAGGACGCCGCGTCGCTCACCCGCGCATTTCAAGACACGCTGGCCTCGATCGCTTCCGAAGAGTATCGCCGCGGGGTCACACTCGCCGGCCCCCATCGCGACGACGTCGAACTGGTGATGGACGGCCACGACCTGCGACGCTTCGGATCGCAAGGACAGCGCCGGCTGCTCGCGGTGCTGCTGAAGCTGGCGGAGACGTCGTACCTCGAGAACGAGCTGCGCGAGCCGTGCGTACTGCTACTCGACGACGTCTTTTCCGAGTTCGACGAAGCCATCATCGCCAAGCTGCACCGATTCCTCGATGGTTCCCGCCAGGTCTTCGTCACCAGTCCGGCGAACCTTGCCAGCGATGCGCGAGCGCGCGTGCACCGCGTTTGGGCGGGGCGCATCTCGAGCGCGTGACGGCGGAACGTTAAGGACCCGGTTACCAATTGTAACATTAAGATCCACAACTGGTTACAACCCCAGGGCGCGCAAAAAAAGGGTGTATTATTGCGCGCAAACACAGTACCTTTCAGGCGTATGACGCGGCGTTCCTTCGCTCGGATCGGAGACCTCCTCCCATCCGTCCTGCGCGACCTCGGGCTCCAAAAACGGTTCAGCGAGCGACAGCTCGTAGAGCGATGGGCCGACATCGTCGGCCCTGAAATCTCGCAGCGCGCCCGGGCCACGCGGTACGAGAACGGGACCCTGTACGTCCGCGTCGACCACGGCGCGTGGATGCAGGAGCTCCATTTCATCGAGAAGGAGCTCGTCAAGAAACTGCGAGCAGCCTGCCCGGACGTCAACTTGACGCGGATCCGGCTGGGCGCGCGCGACATGGAATAGACGGGCGGACATCATGCTGGAAAAAACCAAGTCCTCCGCGACGAAAGACACACCTCCGATTCCCGCAGGCGAATCGGACGTATCGAAGACGGGAAAGGTCGAGATGACGCACGAATACACGGCCAAACAGATTCAGGTGCTCAAGGGACTCGAAGCGGTCCGCAAGCGCCCCGCGATGTACATCGGTAGCACCGATATCCACGGCGTTCACCACTTGATCTATGAAGTCGTGGACAACTCGGTCGACGAAGCGCTGGCCGGGCATTGCAGCGACATCGAAGTCGTGATCCACGAGGACCTCCACGTCAGCGTGGAAGACAACGGGCGCGGCATCCCGGTCGACATGCATCCCACCCAGCATCGGCCGGCGGTCGAAGTCGTGATGACGACCCTCCACGCGGGCGGCAAGTTCGATCGCGACTCGTACAAGGTCTCGGGCGGTCTGCACGGCGTGGGCGTTTCGGTCGTGAACGGGCTCTCCGAGTGGCTCGACGTCGAGATCCACCGCGACGGCACGCGCTACACGCAGCGCTACGAACGCGGCATCCCCGCCAGCGACCTGAAAGAGCTCGGCACCACCGACCGTCGCGGCACCATCGTCTCCTTCATGCCGGACAGCGAGATTTTCGAAAAGGTCGACTACCAGTACGAAACCCTGGCGCAACGCCTGCGCGAGCTCGCGTTCCTGACCAAGGGCTTGAAGATCGTATTCGACGACCGTCGCGCGGGCAAGCCGCGCCGGCAGGTGTTCCAGTACGAAGGCGGCATCGTGTCGTTCGTGAAGTACATCGACACCGCGAAAACGGTGCTGACTCCCCAGCCGATCTTCATCCAGGCCGAGAAAGACGGCGTCCAGGTCGAAGTCGCGCTGCAGTACACCGACGGCTACGCCGAGAACGTATTCTCGTTCGCCAACAACATCAACACCATCGAAGGCGGCACGCACTTGGTCGGGTTCAAGGCCGCGCTCACGCGCACGATCAACAACTACGCGTCGTCCGCGAACCTCTTCAAGAAGGAACGCGTGACGCTGGGCGGCGACGACGTGCGCGAAGGATTGACGGCGGTCGTGAGCGTCAAGCTGGCCGAACCGCAGTTCGAGGGACAGACCAAGACCAAGCTCGGCAACAGCGAAGTCAAAGGCATCGTCGAAGCAGTGGTGGGAGACGGGCTGCGCGAGTACCTGGAAGAGAATCCGTCCATCGCGCGCTCGGTGGTCGAGAAGACGCTGGCGGCGTTCAGCGCGCGCGAAGCGGCGCGCAAGGCGCGCGACCTCGCCCGTCGCAAGACCGCGCTGGAATCCGCGGCACTCCCCGGCAAGCTGGCCGATTGCGCCGCGCGCGACCCGGCCGTGAGCGAATTGTTCTTGGTCGAGGGCGACTCCGCCGGCGGCTCGGCCAAGATGGCGCGCAACCGCGAATACCAGGCGATTCTGCCCCTGCGCGGCAAGGTGCTCAACGTGGAGAAGGCGCGCCTCGACAAGATCTTCTCCAACGAGGAGATTCGCACCATAATTACGGCGGTCGGGACCGGCGGCGGCGAATTCGACCTCACCAAGGTGCGCTACCACAAGATCATCATCATGACCGACGCCGACGTCGACGGCGCCCACATCCGCACGCTCTTGCTGACGCTCTTCTATCGGCACATGAAGCCGCTGGTCGAAGCCGGCTACGTCTACATCGCGCAGCCCCCCCTCTACAAGCTCAAGAAGGGCAAGAAAGAGGTCTACGCGTACGCCGACGAAGACCGCGACCGCATGCTGAAGGATTGGGGCGGCAACGACGGGGTCTACATCCAGCGCTACAAGGGCCTGGGCGAGATGAATCCCGAACAGCTGTGGGAAACCACCATGGACCCGGAAGCGCGCACCATCTTGAAGGTCGATGTGCAGGACGCAGTCGAAGCGGACCGCATCTTCTCGATCTTGATGGGCGACGAAGTCGAGCCGAGGCGCGAGTTCATCCAAGAGAACGCGCTCTCGGTCAAGAACCTCGACGTGTAACGCGGGCCGCAAGGAAAGCACACCCGTGACGCCGTGGCCGGCACAGTCCAGCGGCTCCGACTATCTCACCTGGACCAAACGCCGCGTGCCCGTGCGCTACAACCTGGCGCGCAGCGGCGTGCCCCGGCTTGCGCTCGAGCGCCTCGAGCTGACACTTTCCGATCTTCTACATAACCAGAACGCCGAAGACGGCTGGCCTCCGCTGATGGAGCGAATCGCGGCGCGCCAGGAGTTGACTCCCGCGCACGTCGTCACCACCCACGGCTGCTCGATGGCGAATCACCTCGCGATGGCCGCGATCCTCGAAGCCGGCGACGACGTCGTCATGGAAACCCCGGTCTACGAGCCGCTCGTGCGCGTCGCGGAGTATCTCGGGGCGCGGGTGATTTGGTTCGCGCGCCACGCCGAGAATCGCTGGCATATCGACCCCGAAGAAGTCCGCCGCGCGCTCACACCCAAGACCAAGCTCGTCGTGGTATCGAATCTGCACAACCCGACCGGCGCCTTCGATAACCAGGATACGCTGTCCGATGTCGCGCGCGCGGCCGAGAGTGTCGGGGCCCGCGTCCTGGTGGATGAGGTCTATCTCGAATTCTTCCATGCTCGCGGCGCGCGTAGTGCCGTTGGCCAGTCGCCGCGTATTCTCGCGACCAGCAGCATGACGAAGGTGTTCGGGCTCGACGGACTGCGCCTGGGATGGGTGCTCGCCGAGCCCGAGCTTGCGGAGCGCATGCGACGCCTCAACGATCTCTTCTCCGTGAATACCGCGCACCCCAGCGAGCGCATCGCGGCGCGCGCGCTCGAGCACGCCGATGCGCTCTTGGCCGAATCGAACGCGCTCCTTGCGCGCAACATCGAGCTCGTGGACGCCTTCGTGCGATCGCACGACGACCTCTCGTGGGCCAAGCCGCGCGCGGGGACGGTCGGCTTCGTTCAGGTCGCAGATCGGGACGTCGACCGGCTGGTCGATCGATTGCACGCGGAGTTCGAGGTGGCCGTGGTCCCGGGGCGGTTCTTCGGCGCCCCCGATCATTTTCGGATCTCGTTCGGTCTCGAGAGCGATCTCATGCGGGAAGCATTGTCCCGAATCGGGCGGGTCTTGCGCGAACGCGGGTGATCGAGAACGGCGCCGCTATCGATCCTGCGAAAACTCCTCGAGCCAATTTTCCACGAACACGACGCCGTCCTGCTGCTCGACGCTGCGCGTCGCCTCCACCACCAGTATTCCCCGGCCGTCGATATCGACGTCGAGCTTTTGGAACCCCCACAACTCGAGGCGCGCGCGCGTGGTGTCGAGCATCTTCTGCGGCGTACCCAAGCGGGGTGCTGCTCCCGGCTCGAAGGTGACCATCTCCACGCGGTCGTCGGCGACGAAATAGATGCGGTCTCCGGTCGGCGCCCAGCTCGGCCAGTTCGCGTCGCCGTGCACCGACACCTGCCACTTGCCGGTCGAGCGCGGAAACGTCGTCAAGTACACTACGTCGTTGCCGCTCTCGTTGGACAGGTAAGCCACATAGTTCCCGTCGGGCGACACGACCGGGTACCGCTGGTCGCCGGTTCCCGCGAACACGGTGACGCGCGTCGTGTCCGTCAGCGACGCATCCACCATGAACAGGTCGGAATCCTGGTTGCCCGCGCTTCCGCTCAGGCGGGTCGAGAACACGATCCAGCGTCCGTCGGGCGAATAGCAGGGAAAGCTCGCGCCGCGCGTGAGGAAGCGCCGGTCGCCCGTTCCATCGGCCGGGATCAAATAGAGACTCTGATCGTCGACGTTGCGATACGCGATCGTCTTGCCGTCCGGGGACCACGCGGGTTGGGTGTTGTAGTTTCCGGCGAACGTCAGGCGACTGCGCGTGTTGCGGACGAGGTCGATCACCCAGACATCACGCGTGGCGGCGTCGCGCATCGACACCGCGAGCTTGGAACCGTCGGGCGAGAGCGCGATCGAGTTGACGTTGGTCAAAGTTTCGGTAGCGTAGGAAACGAACTTGCCGGCGCCGTCGTACCGCGCCACGCGGACCATGTCTCCGAAGAGGGTGGGCAGGTAGGCCAGCGCGCCGTCGTTCGACGCGCTGCCCTCGCTCGATTTGGGCGCGATCAAGAACGGCTCACCGGTGATCTCGAGCGACTGCAGCGAGAACGGCGCCGCCCACAGTCCCGCGTTGTCGGGGATCCGCACGAAGAGAATGTGTCCGCTCGGCGCGTACTCGACCGACCAGAGATTCTGGCCGGTCAGCGTCAGCAGCGTCTTGCGAGTTCCGTTCGCGAACAATTGAATAGTATCCGGGCCGGACTGCTGGCGGTGTTGGATGTAGAGGATTCCCTTGCCCCCGGGCAGCATCGCGGGCTGATGGATATCTTGCTCGACACTGACGTCGACGGGGATGATCTCGCGCGCGTCGCCGCCGCTCGACGAGACTTCGTAGACCCCGCCGTTTCCGTACGAGAACACGATGCGCCCGTCGTCGCCCCATGACGCCCCCGCTCCCCCGCCAAAACTCGCGGGGGAATCACACACGGGAGTGGGGTCACCGCCGGCTGCGCGCACCTTCCACAGGCGCTGCGAGGTGACGTAGCCCACGAATGCGCCGTCCGGCGACCAAAACGGGGCCACTTCCGAGCTGGACTCCGCGATCGCGCGCGGCTCCAAATTGTCGAGGTCGCGAATCCACAGGCGACCGCCGGAGTGAAATGCGAGCCGCTTGCCATCGGGGGAAATGCGGGGCGCCTCGGGCGCACCCAGCGAGTCGGTGAGCACGACGTCCAGCAGGAGCTTCCGGAACGGCGGTTCCGCTTCCGACGGCGAAAGAAGGCGGGTGAGGGCGCTCGACCCGGCCGCCACCGCCGCGAGCACGATGGCCACCACCGCAATGGCGCGCGGACCCACAAAGCGCGCCTTGGGTATTGAGGGCGCAGCGACCGCGGTGGGTTCATCGACGATGCGGCCCGATCGCACATCGTCGATCACGAGAGCGGCTTCGCCGATGTCGCGCAGCCGCCGCTTGGGGTCTTTTTCGAGGCACCGGCGCAAGAGGCGCGCGATCGCCGCCGGGGTATCTTTCGGCAGCGCGCCCCAATCCGGGTCGGCGCGCAGCACCGCCGCCAGCGTGTCGCTCACGGTTTCGCCCGAGAACGCCAACTTACCGGTCAGCATCTCGAAGAGCACGCAACCAAACGCGAAGATGTCCGCCCGCTTATCGACCGCGCGACCGCGGGCCTGCTCCGGACTCATGTAGGCCGCGGTGCCGAGGATGACGCCCTGCATCGTCGGGCTGCTGCCCAGGATGGTGGGCGATTGTGTAAGGTTTGAATTCCCCGACGCCGGATCGAGCGCCTTCGCCAAACCGAAATCGAGCACCTTCACGGATCCGTTCGGCGTCACGACGATGTTGCTCGGCTTCAAGTCGCGGTGCACGACGCCCGTTTCGTGCGCGGCTTCCAGCGCCTCGCACACGTGCAGCGCAATCCCCAGCGCGTCGTCCAACGGAACCGGACCACGCGCGATTCGTTTCGAGAGATCCTCGCCCTCGATGAGCTCCAGGACCAGGAAGCGGTGGGCACCGTCCTGCTCGAGGCCGTAGATCGCGGCGATGCGGGGATGATTGAGCGATGCGAGCAGACGTGCTTCGCGCTCGAAGCGCGCCAAACGATCGGCGTCGCGCGCGAAGTGCTCCGGCAAGAGCTTCAGCGCGACGTCGCGGCCGAGCTTGGTATCGCGTGCGCGATAGACCTCGCCCATGCCTCCGGCCCCGATGGGGCCGACGATCTCGTAGTGCGCGAGGCGCTTTAGTTCCATGGGCCGCGGGCGTTTGACATCCGGGTGATACTATGGAATCGTGATTCGAGTGTCACTATCGTTCGCGCTGCGAGCGGCGTGAATCGACGTGAGGTAGAAGTGGACCGTCGAGTCAAGCAAACGTGGAAGCTCACCTATCGCACCGCGCGACGCATCGTGATCGCGGTGATCGGCGTGACCGTCGTGCTGCTCGGGATCGCGATGCTCGTGCTCCCGGGACCGGGGTTGCTCACGATCGTGGGCGGGCTGGCCATCCTGGGACTCGAATTCGCGTTCGCGAAGCGGTGGCTGGCGCGCATCAAACAGACCGCGCGATGGGCGGTGGACGAAGCCAAGCGACGCGTGGGCCGAAAATCCCCTCCCGACGGCCCCCCGCCGACACCGTAACCTTAATTAACACTCTCGGTTACATCGGTGACGGGGGCAAAAAAACAGTTCCCATTCGGCCCCGAACCCTCTATTATTTTGGGGCATTGAAATTCCTTTCACAACCGGGTCGGAGAGCGTGTTCGGCGGGAGGTCCCCGCGTTAGGTACAAGGCGTCGGGACGCCAAGAAATCTTCTAGGAGCGAATCGAATGGCCAACAACGAGAGGATCGTGCCGGTACCCATCGAATCCGAGATGCGGAACTCGTATCTCGACTACTCGATGAGTGTGATCATTTCGCGCGCGCTGCCGGACGTGCGCGACGGCCTGAAGCCCGTGCATCGCCGCGTCCTGACGGCGATGAACGACCTTTCGCTCACGCACACGCGCGCCTACCGCAAGTCCGCGAAGGTGACCGGCGACGTCACCGGTAACTACCACCCGCACGGCACCACCGCGGTCTACGACACCATCGTGCGTATGGCGCAGGAATTCGCGCTGCGCTACCCGTTGGTCGACGGACAAGGGAACTTCGGGTCCGTCGACGGCGACCCGGCCGCGGCCGAACGCTACACCGAAGTGCGCATGACCGCCTTCGCGGAAGAGATTCTCGCCGACCTCGACAAGGAGACCGTCGACTACGGCCCCAACTACGACGAGTCGCGCACCATGCCGCTCGTCATGCCCTCGCGCGTTCCCAATCTCCTCGTCAACGGTGCGGCCGGCATCGCGGTCGGCATGGCGACCAACATCCCGCCGCACAATATCGTCGAGATCTGCGACGCGAGCATCGCGGTGCTGCACAACCCGGAAGTCGCGGACGACGACCTCTTGAAGATCGTCAAGGGCCCCGACTTCCCCACCGCCGGCATCGTGCTCGGCAAACTGGGCATCAGCGAAGCGTATCGCACCGGCCGTGGACGCGTGATCGTGCGCGCGCGTACCCACGTGGAAGAGATGAAGGGCGATCGCGAAGCGATCATCATCGACGAGCTGCCGTATCAGGTGAACAAAGCGCAGCTGATCGAGCGCATCGCCGAGCTGGTCAAGGACGACGTCATCTCCGACATCGCGGACATCCGGGACGAATCCAGCCGCGAGGGCATGCGCGTCGTGATCATTCTGAAGCGCGACGCCGACGTGCGCGTGGTCGAGAACCAGCTCTTCAAGCACACCCAGATGCAGGTGACCTTCGGCATCATCATGCTGGCGCTGGTCAACAACCGGCCCGAGGTCTTGTCGCTGCACGACATGATCCAGCACTGGTTGAACCACCGCGAAGCGGTGGTCGTGCGCCGCACGAAGTTCGATCTACGCAAGGCAGAGGAACGTGCGCACATCCTCGAAGGCCTCCGCATTGCACTGGATCACATCGACGAAGTAGTAGCGCTCATTCGCGCCTCGAAGGACGTCGAAACCGCGCGCTCGGGCCTGATGACCAAGTTCAAGCTCTCCGAGATCCAGGCCAACGCCATCCTCGATATGCGCCTCCAGCGCCTCACCGGCCTCGAGCGCCAGAAGGTCGAGGACGAGTACCAGGAGCTCCTCAAGCTCATCGCGGAATTGAAGTCGATCCTGGCCGATCGCAAGAAGGTGCTTTCGATCATCGAGACCGAGATTCTCGAGATCAAGGAGAAGTACGGCGACGAGCGCAAGACCGAGATCCTCGATTCGGGCCCGGTCGACTTCAATGTCGAGGACCTGATCGCCGAAGAGGACATGGTGATCACGATCTCGCACGCGGGCTACATCAAGCGCCTCCCGCTGGACGCCTACCGCCAGCAGAAGCGCGGCGGCCGCGGGGTCACCGGCATCAAGATGCGCGACGAGGACTTCGTCGAGCACATCTTCGTAGCGTCGACGCACAGCTACATCCTGTTCTTCACCGACATGGGCCGCTGCCACTGGGTCAAGGTGCACGAGATCCCCGAAGCCGGACGCGCCGCGCGCGGCAAGGCGATCGTCAACCTGCTCGGGCTGCAGGAGGGCGAACGCATCGCGGGACGCATCCCGGTCTCCCAGTTCCGCGAGGATCAGTTCCTCGTGCTCGCGACCAAGAAGGGCGTCATCAAGAAGACGGTATTGAGCGACTACGGTCGCCCGCGCCGCGGCGGCATCATCGCCGTCAACCTGCGCGACGGCGACGAGTTGATCGACGCCGCCATCACCAACGGCGGCCAGGACATCGTGCTGGCCAAGAAGAACGGGCGCTCGATCCGCTTCCACGAAAGCGGCGTGCGCGCGATGGGTCGCGCGGCGACCGGAGTCAAAGGCACGACCCTGGTCGGCGACGACGAAGTGGTCGGCATGGTGGTGGTGGCCGCGGGCGCCACCCTGCTCACGGTCACCGAGAACGGCTTCGGCAAGCGCTCGCCGCTGGAGGATTACCCGGTCAAGAACCGCGGCGGCATCGGCGTGATCAATATCAAGACGACCGCGCGCAACGGCAAGGTGGTCACCATCCAAGAGGTCAAGGACAACGACCAGATGATGATCATCACCAAGAACGGCATCGTGATTCGCTGCCCGATCTCCGGCATCTCGGTGATCGGCCGCAACACGCAGGGCGTGCGGCTCATCAATCTGGATGGCGACGACAAGGTGGTCGACATCGCCCACTTGGCGATGGAAGAAGAGGCCGAAGCGTAGGTGCGTCTGAAGATGGAGAAGATCTCCGAGTTCACGGTCCGGCGGCTCTCGAATTACTACCGGATCCTGCTCGACCTCGAGAAGCGCGGTATTCCCACGGTTTCGAGCGCGCGCTTGGCCGAATTGGGCGGCATCACGAGCGCCCAGGTTCGCAAGGACCTCTCGTATTTCGGGAATTTCGGGACGCGCGGGCTGGGCTACAGCGTCACCGAGCTCAAGGGCGCGATCGTCGAGATCCTGGGGCTCGACAAGCAATGGACCATGGCGCTCTTCGGCGCGGGCTCGCTGGGCCACGCGCTCTTCTTCCACGAAGGATTTCGCGACGACGGCTTCTTCTTCAAGCACGTGTTCGACGTCGACCCCGCCAAGGTGGGGACGAAGTGGAACGACGTCGAGATCACCCACCAGCGCCACGCGGAGGACGTCCTGCGCCGCGACCCGGTCCACATCGCGGTGGTCGCTACCCCGCCCGAGGCCGCGGCCGACATCGTCGATCTGTTGGTGCGAAGCGGAACCAAGGGAATTCTCAATTTCGCGCCCACGCAGCTCGCCGTCCCCGAGGGCGTGTGGCTCCGTAACGTCAATCTCGCGGTGGCGCTGGAGAGCCTGAGCTTCTACCTTTCGATGTGAGCGTCATGGACACCAAGCGGTTGATCGTGGCGGCGCGACTCGCGCCGCTTGTGCTTTGCGGGCTCGCGGGTGCGGGTGTGATGCCGGCACGCGCGGCGGCGGGCGCCTGCGGCGACGGCTTGGTATGCGTGTCCCCGGCGCGCGTGACCTTCGCGATCACGCCCAGCGGCGCGTGGAAGTTCTTCGGCCCGGCCAACGAGCGGTCGTTTCTCGACAAGGGCGGCGTCCTTCTGTATGCGCGCGCGCAGAGTGGCGTCGAGACCGAGCTCTTGAACGCAACCGGCGGCGTTAAATCGCTCCTGTCCACTCCCATCGACCCGGTCAAGGAAGGCGCGCGCGGCGGAGCGCGCGACCCGTTCCCGCGCCCCGACGACGACTACGACGGCAAGATCGACGAGGACCCGCTCGATCGCGCCGACAACGACGGGGACGGTCGCGTCGACGAAGACTTCGCCGCCATCGGAGACGAGATGTCGGTCGCGGTGTACGGCCCCAAGGGCAGTTCCGGCATCGAGATTCGGCAGGAGCTGTACGCGTGGTCGCTCCCGCACATCGACGCGATGGCGGCCACCGCGATCTCGGTTCGGGCCGGCAAGACGGCGCTCGACGACCTTCGCGTCGGCATCTTCGTGCAGCCGGCCGGAAATTTCGAGAGCGAGCCCGCGCCGTTAATCGAGTCGGATCGACTGGGCGCATCGACCTCGGCGGGCGAGACGCTGGTGTGGCGCGACGGCGGCAACGGCGTGGCGCTTTTGGTATGGGCGCCTTCCGCGGGCGCCAAGGATTGGGAGGTGCGCGAGGACCGCAAGGGCACGCGCGTGCTCTCGCCGTTGCTCGGTCAACTCGCCGCCGGCGCGGAAATCACGATCTACGCCGCGCTGATCGCGCTTCCCCCCGACGATCTTCGCTCCGCGCGCGCCATTCAAGCGGCGTGGCGCACGCTCGCCGGCAAGAAGGGCGCGCGCTTGATTCCGCCTCCGGTGTCGCTGACGGTGAAGCCGGAAGAGACCGCCGGCGAGTCCGAAGTCGAGGAATCGGCCGTCGGTTCTCCGTACGGCGCGATCACCAGCGCGCAGCTGTTCTGGAGCACGCCCGGCAAGTTGGCGCCCTCGCTCCTGGTCGGCTCGCCCAATCCGTTCCGCGACGCCATCGCCATCGACTACGAAGTCCCGGAAACCGTGGTCGACGA
>DASPGK010000277.1:0-6109 GCA_035620655.1 Candidatus Krumholzibacteriia bacterium | reverse complement strand
GTTCCCCGCACGACGCTCATCGCGAAGCTCAAACGCCTCAATATTCCCGCGAAGTCGTAGGCCTAGTGGCGGTATTCTCGGTTCCGCCCATCAACGTCGAGCGGTCGCCTACTACGTCGGAGCGACAGTCCGTTGTCGATTCTTCGACAGCGGACGCGAACCAGCTTGACGAGCGATTTGTCGCATGGTGACGCCTGGAGATGCCCCTCCCAGCGAAACGAACGCGCTCGGAACGCGGAGTGCCGTCGGCAGCGTCGGCGCAGCTGCAACGCTGGACTCTTCGGCGTGCCTTCAGGTTACGCTGCGTTGCCAGGGACAGGATCGGTATTTGCACGCGACTGGCACCGTCCGCGACGTCAACGAGAAACGTGACCTGACGCCGCGACAAGATGAAGGAAAGGACCTAGTCGCATACCATGGAGTGGAATGGAGGAGACGTGATGAGGAAGATCCTGTTCGTGCTCTGTGCGCTTTGCCTCGTTGTCCTCGTCGGTGACGTCCAGACTACGGCGGTGCCGATCATTGACTCGTGCACAGCGGCGACACTTGCATTTTATGGCGCGTTGGTGCAGTACAACCAGTGCATGAGTACGACGAGCGTGCTCTGCGACGTGTGCTGCCAGCCCCTCTATCAGTTGCTTAAGAATGCGGCTCATCAAGTAGACTTGAACTGCCAGTTCGATGGGTAATACTCCGCCCCTCAAACAACTTGCTGTCGTGTCGGCTCTGTTGCTTCTCAATGGACCGATCGAGTCGATCGCCGACCGTGCGAAACCTCGGCGCCATGACCCAAGGGAGCTCTGTTCGGTGTCGGACGATACCCTTGCGGTTCCGTTGGGCGGCATAGTCGATGCCGCGGTCGGACCTGACGGCACAATCTATCTGCTCGACCGACAGACTTGTGTGGTCCAGCGCATCACGTCGAAGGGTGATGTCCTTACTCCTCTGGGTCGGAAGGGTGAGGGCCCGGCGGAACTGTCCCAACCCGCACTGGTCGTGGTCGACGCGATGGGGCGCTGTACCGTGGTTCAGGACTTCTACGCAAGGGCGGTGTGCTTTGATCCGTCCGGACAGGAATGTGCAGCCGCGGACATGAGTCCGTTGCGCGACGGCTACTTCCTGACCGTGTATACCCGGGCAACGGTGGACCACAAAGGTCGGTTGCTCGTGGGCACGATTCGGAGCAAATCCGGGGGGGCGTCGGAAGGCGAGGGTAGCGCGAGTATCACCAGACTCGGTTCGCCGGGCGAAGGCGGCGCGCTCCGATTGCTTTCGTCCGAGGAGGGTGCCACCGATGCAGCGATGGTCCGTTTGCCTCCGAAGAACAGGCGACTCGTTTACTCCGGCTGGGATGTTAGTCCGCGCGGCGTTTTCGCACACGCCGACCCCGGCGGCACTTACTCGGTCTACATTGGCCACACCGCCGACGGTCCACGTCGGAAGATCGTGCTGCCGTGGAAAGGGGACGACGATCACGGGGTCCGCCGCGCACTGGAGCAGAGTGGCATCGACACCGACCCCGAAGCGGTGGCCAAGGTCGTGTCTCTTGCGTGGTTGGATGATGAGTACCTGCTCGTTCAGCCGGTCTCGGAGTGGTCAAAGCTAACGCCTGGCGTCATCGGAGTGTACGACCTTGTCGGCAAGAGCGGCGACGTTGTCGGACGATGGTCCGTTCGTTGTCGGTACGATCCCGAAGCCGACTTGACGTTCATACGGCGCGACCGCCTGATCGTCATCGAGGGTGGGGCATCATCGCTCAGAGCGGGCCTCCTGGCCTCGGGAATGTTCGTCCCCAGCCAGGGGGGCGGCACGTATCCGGACGAAATCAGAGTGTCGGTCTACCAGTTGTTCGCCGACGAGCGGATGCGGTGAAGCGACCTATCGAGTCCTGCCGCTCCGCGCTCGTTTCACCGTAAGCCCCGTGTGCTTGCGACTTCGCGAGGAGCCGACAACCCGCACCGCCGCCTCGACACCCAGGAGGTAGCTCTCGAAGCCGAAGCCGAGGATGGCTCCTTTCGCGCTGGTGGCCGTGACCAGTTTTACGCGGTCGCCCCCGCGCGCGAACACGTTGGTCAGATGGACTTCGACCACGGGCGTCTTCACGGAGCGGATCGCGTCCGCGATGGCGACGCTGGTGTGGGAGTACGCCCCGGGATTCAAGACGATGGCGGAGATTCCGTCGCCGGCGGCGGTCTGGATGAGGTCGATGATGACGCCCTCGTGGTTGCTCTGCGCGGTCCGGATCTCTACGCCGAGCTTGCGGCCGTGCGCCACGATTAGGGCGTCGATCTCTTTGAGGGTCTTCTTGCCGTAGATCTCGGGCTCGCGCGTTCCAAGCAGATTCAAGTTGGGACCGTGAATGACTAGGATCGTCATGGTCATCCTTTCTGGGTCGACTGGAACGCGGCGACGACCTCGTTCTCGGAGACGTCGTCCACGACGCGCACCTCGCCGGGCTTGACGGGCAGCACGAACGAGAGTCCACTGGCGCGGCGCTTCTTATCGAGGTTCATGGCCTGCAGGAAATCGTCCCCGACCTCGCTGACCCGGGTGCGCAGGCCGCACGCCTCGATCAGCTTGCGCGTCGTGGTTTCGAACGAAGCGGTCGCGAGCCCGCGCGTGACGGAGAGTCGCAACGCCGCCAGCATCCCAATGGCAACGGCCTCGCCGTGGGTCAGTACGCCGTACCCGAGTGCGGCTTCGAGCGCGTGCCCGACGGTGTGCCCGAGGTTCAGCACGCGGCGCAGGCCCTGCTCGTAGGGATCCTCTTCGACGATACGCGCCTTGACGCGCGCGCACGCGGCCACACACTCCTCGAGAAACGCGCCGTCGCGAAGCGGCATCTTCTTGCCGGCCTTCTCGAGGCGCGCGAACAACTCGGGCGACCCGATGATGGCGGTCTTGATCACTTCCGCCATGCCGCTCGAGACCTCGCGGTCGGGGAGCGTCGATAACACGTCGACGTCGGAGAGCACGAGTTGGGGCTGATGAACCGCCCCCAAGAGATTCTTCGCGCGCGGGTGGTTGACGCCCACCTTCCCGCCGATGCTGGAGTCGACTTGCGCGAGCAGCGTGGTGGGCACCTGCACCAACGCCAGCCCGCGCATGTACGTGGCTGCGACGAAGCCGGCCACGTCGCCGGTGACGCCGCCGCCCAGGGCCACGACGACGCCGTCGCGTGTCGCTCCGGCGTCGACCAATTCGTACAGCAATCCTTCCGCCTGCTCGAAGGTCTTCGCTTCTTCCTTGTCGTCGAGCTCGATGAACTTGTTGCGAAGGCCGGCCGCGTCGAGTGCCGCTTTGGCCGCGGTGCCGTAGTGGCCGGCCACGGTGCGCGACACCATTACGAACACGGGTCCGTTCAACCCGGAGTCCTTCATCCAGTCGCCGAGCCGTGCCAGCACGCCGCGCCCGACGACGACGCGCGTGAGTCCGTCCTCACCCAAACGAGCTGTGCGCCCGGGAACGGGACGCGCGCCGGCCCGCATGTGGAGAACGGTCCCGCGATCGGGGGCGCGTCGCAGTTGCTCGGCGATCTCGAACGCGGCTTCCTCCGCGCGCCGGTGTGTCGTGTCGACGCGCCAGGTCACACGATGATACGTGGGCTTGCGCTCGTCGTGGAGCTTCCGCACGGCGTCGAACGAGCGCTCCATTTTGGGACGCGCGGGCATGGTCGACGCGCGGCGCAGCACTTCGACGAGCGACGCCTCGAGCAGCACCATGGTGCCGAGCTTCTCCAGATGCCGGAAGGTTTCGTCTCGCAAGAGCGCGCCGCCGCCGGTCGCGATCACGGCCCCGCTCGGGCTGCCCGCGAGCGTCGCGCACACTTCGGCTTCGAGGTCGCGAAATCGCGCCTCGCCCTCGCGCGCGAAGATCTCGGAGATGGAAGCGTCGGCGCGCGCTTCGACCAGCTCGTCGGTGTCGATGAAGGGGACGCCCAGCATCTCGGCCAGCGCGCGGCCCACGGTGGTCTTGCCGGTGGCCATGAAGCCGCACAGAATGACGACGGGGGACGTGCTCATTGGGATAGGCGCTTCGAGAGGGCGGCGACCACGCGCTTCTTGGCGGCGAGCGTCTCCTCGACGGTGTCGCCGCCCAACTTCTCCATGATGGCCGCGAGGATCTCCCACGAGGCCACGGCTTCCGCGATCACCGCCAGCACCGGCACCACGCAGATGTCGGAGCGCACGTACGGGCTCTCGGTGGGTTCGAGTGTCTCGAGGTCGAAAGTGGACGCGCGCCGAGGTGCGGTGGGGATGGGTTTTGCGTACAGACGCACGATCACATCTTCACCGTTGGTCATTCCGCCCTCGATGCCGCCCGCATGATTGGTGGGCCGAAGCACGCGCCCGCGCTCGACGCGCATCGCGTCGTGGGCGTCGACACCGCGCGCGCGGTAGGTCGAAAGCCCGTCGCCGATTTCGACCGCCTTCACACTTTGGATGCTCATCATGGCGCCGGCCAGGCGCGCGTCGAGCTTGCGGTCCCATTCGACGTGGCTGCCAATACCGGGGAAGAGGCCGGTGACGATCACTTCCACCGAGCCGCCGAGCGAGTTGCCCTCCGCCTTACCGCGCTGAATCTCGGTGACCATGCGTCGGCCCGCGCGCCCATCGGCGCAATACACGACCGAGCGCTCCGCGCGCTTGCGGATCTCGCGCGGCGAAATCCGCAACGACTTGGCGTCCACGCTCCCGATCGACCGGACGTGCCCGATCGCGTCGACACCCAGGTGACCGAGGAACGCCTTCGCGACCGCGCCGATGGCGACGCGCATCGCGGTGCTGCGCGCGCTCGCGCGCTCGCTCACGGGGGGGATCTCGTCGAAGCCGTACTTCATGACGCCGGCGAAGTCGGCGTGGCCGGGACGCGGCACGGTCTCGAGGCCGCCGCCGGCCTTGCCCTTGACGGTGCGCGCGCGGTTGGGGAGCACGATCGCGATGGGCGCGCCCGTGGTCTTGCCCTTCCACAACCCGCCCACGATCGACACCTCGTCCTTCTCGATCTTCTGGCGGCTGCTGCGCCCATAGGACTTTCGACGACGCGCCAACTCACGTTGAATCACGCGCTCGTCGAGCTTCAAGCCGGCCGGCAGTCCTTCGACGATGCCGACCAGCGCCTCGCCGTGCGAATCGCCCGCGGTCAGAAAACGAATCGCCATCAGTTGATCCGCCGCCCGGGCGACGTCTCCGTCCTCGAGAAATCCTCCACCGCTTCCGCCATCTCCTTGATGTCGAAGCCTTGGTCGGTCCAAATGCGAAAGCTCTCGCTCGCCTGTGCGACCAGAAGCGCGATACCGCCCAGCGTCTTGGCACCCGCGCGGCGCGCGGTCTCGAGGAACACGGTCTGCTTGGGGTGGTACACGACGTCAAAGAACACTTGTTCGGGTCGAATCCACGCCGGATCTTCCAAAAGCGAACCGGCCGCGTGGCCCGCCATTCCGACCGGCGTCGCGTTGATCACGACGTTCGCTTCGCGAAACGCGTCGCGGCGCGCGGGCGCGGCCGCTTCGTCGAGGGTGATGATGCCCACCGACTGCTCGGGGAACGCAAATTGGAACCGCTCGAGCACCATCGGTCCATTCTCCGGTGATCGCGCGGCGAACACGACGCGCTCGGCCCCGCGCTCCAGCAATCCGTACGCGGCCGCGCGCGCCGACCCGCCGATTCCGTACACGAGGGCGCGAGCGCCCTCCAGCTGCACGCCCGCGAAGTGCTCGAGGGCATACGCGGTTCCGACCGCGTCGGTATTGTACCCCTGGATCTCGTCTTCGAGATAGACCACGGTGTTCACGGCGCTTATGACCTCCACCTCGGCCGAGACCGCGTCCAGGTGGTACAGGATCTCCTCCTTATAAGGGTAGGTCACGTTGAGGCCCGAAACCCCCATGGCCGAAAGGCCCGCGAGCGACACGGCCAGGCGCTCCGGCTTGATCCCGAACGCGACGTAGATCGCGTCGAGTCCCAAGCTGTCGAAGGCGCGGTTCATGATGAACGGCGAGAGGCTGTGGGCCACCGGATGACCGATCAAGCCGAACAAATGACTCCTGGCTTCTGCCGACATCGCTTCCTCTAGCGAACCAGCGTGCGCAGGTCCGCGAAAAACTTGG
>DASPGK010000276.1:0-6986 GCA_035620655.1 Candidatus Krumholzibacteriia bacterium | reverse complement strand
CCATGGTGCCGGCGCACGCCCACGCCTTGACACCGCTGCGCCGTCGGGTGTATCTAACGAGCGACCACTGTCGTCTCCCTATGACTGCGCGCGACGTTCGACCCATCGTCCCCCGTGTAAAGCTCCGGCCGCTCGTGGTCGCCGCGGTGCTCGTCCTTTTCGCTGCGTGCAGCGCCAAAGAAAAGCCCGCCGACCCGGGGCTCTCGCCCGACGAGGTCTACCTCGTCGAATCCTACGTCCGCGTTCGGCGCGCCGGTGCGATGTTTCCCCACCAGCGCGTCCTCGCAGACAGCCTCCTCGACCGCATGGCGGGCGAGATCGACACCGTGCGTGTGGCGCGCACCACCGCCGCGCTCAACGCGAGCCCCGAGCGCTGGGCCCTCGTTTTCCAGGCGATCGAAGCGCGCATGGGAGACCCGCGCGCACAGCCGTCAGAATCCACTCGGAGTTGATCCCGCGCAGCGGGACAGGTCCAGGACCAGGACGAACGCCATCAGCAAGATGATGAGCACGAAGCCGCCCTGCGTCAGCCAGTCGCGCAGCCTCCGATTGACGGGCCTTCTCATGACGCCTTCGATGGCCAGGATCGCCAAGTGGCCGCCATCGAACGGCAGCAGCGGGATCAGGTTGAACACGCACAGGTTGATGTTGAAGAACGCCAGGAATCCGAGCAAGTAGTCGAACCCCCAGTTGGCGACGTCGCCCGCCATCTGCGTGATGGTGATGGGACCGCCCAGCGTCGTGACCCCCATCCGCCCGGTGAAGAGCAATCCCAGGTACCCCACGATCTGCGCGGTGGTCTCATTGGCGGCGTAGAATCCGTTTCCGATGGAGGTGAACAACCCCTCGCGCCTCCGCTCGGCGTACGGGTGGATGCCGATGATCCCGACCGTCGTCAGCTCCGAGGTGGAGCCGGCCTTGAGCACCTGCTTGGGTTCCGGCACGATGGTATCCGCGTGCGCGAGCCCGTCCATCGTCCAGCGAACATAGAGCGGGTTGTCCGCGTTCGCGTTGATGATGCGAACCAGGTCCGCGTACTCGGTCACCAAGGTATCGTTGATGGCCTCGATTACCGCACCGTTCTCGAGTCCCGCCCGGTACGCGGGTCCGTTCTTCTGGACGCGACCCACGCGCGAGGACGTGAAGGCGAACATCCCCAGCGAGACGTGCCGACCCTCGACCTTGGGCTCGAACGTGATCTCGCGCTCGTGCCCGTCGCGGCGCACGAGGATGGCCTTGCGCTCGGAGGGGTCGTCGGTGAGCAGGCTCTCGATGTCGTACCAGTCTTCCACGCGCGCGCCGTCGATCGATGCGATGGTGTCCCCCGGCGCGATACCAGAAAGCGCCGCCGGCCCATCGGCCGTCACCTGCCCCACGCGCGTGGTGGGCACCACACTGACTCCCTGCGCGAAATACATCCCGACGAAGAGGACGACCGCGAGCAAGTAGTTCATGAACGGCCCGGCCAGCAGAATGGCGGCGCGGATCAGCTTGCGCTGGGTCGTGAAGTAGCGCTCGCGCGGGATCTCGGAGTCGGGGGTCTCGTCGAGCGGTCCCGGCGGCGTCTCCGGGTCCGGCGCCGGTACCTCGGTGAGATCCGACTCGCCCGCGAACTTGACGTAGCCCCCGAACGGGAGCGCCGAGATCGCGTACACGGTTTCGCCGCGCCGCCAGCGCAGTATGCGCTTGCCGAAGCCGACCGAGAACACCTTGACGTAGACGCCGGCCAGCTTGGCCACGATGAAGTGGCCGAACTCGTGCACGATGATGACGACGCCAAGAACGAAGAGACCGGCCAAGATGGTGGTGAGCATCGATTCCTCGCGGTTCTAGCGCCCGTCTCCGCGGGACGCGGTCGTATGGTGTTCGCGAATCCAACGGCGCGCCTCGCCATCCGCCGCGACCACGTCGTCGAGGGAAGTGACCGGCCGCGCGGGGAGCGCTTCGAGCGCGGATGCGATCCACTCGGGTATCGCGGTGTACGCCAGCCGCCCGGCGAGGAATGCCTCCACCGCGACTTCGTTGACGGCGCTCAAGACCGTGGGTGCGGTCCCGCCCGCCTTCGCGGCCGCGACCGCGATCGGAAAACACGGGTAGCGGTGCGCATCGACGGGCGCGAAGGACAGCGCCGGGAACTCGAGCAGGTCGGCGCCTAGGTCTGACTTCAAGCGGTTCGGGTACGCGAGCGCGTACAGGATCGGGATGCGCATGTCGGGAGTCGCCATCTGGGCGATCATCGAGCCGTCGACGAAGCGCACCACGGAATGCACGATCGACTGCGGGTGGATCACGACGTCGATCTTTTCGTACGGCAGCCCGAAGAGCCAGTGGGCTTCGATGATCTCGAGCCCCTTGTTGACCAGGGTCGCGCTGTCGACCGTGATCTTCGCGCCCATGCGCCAGGTCGGGTGCGCGAGCACGTCGCGCACCGTGACCTCTGCGAAGCTGGCGGGGTTGCGATCGCGGAGCGCCCCCCCCGACGCGGTGAGAATGACGCGCTCGACGTCGGCGCGGGCGGCGCCGGCCAGGCACTGCGCGATCGCCACGTGCTCGCTGTCGATGGGCACCAGCTCGACCCCCGACGCGCGCGCGGCGCGCAGCAAGAGCTCGCCGCCGGCGACGATCGACTCCTTGTTCGCGATCGCCACCGGGATGCCGGCCTCGAGTGCGGCCAGGGTGGGGGCCAGCCCGACGAAGCCGACCAGCGCGTTGACCACCAGGTCGGCGCCGCTCCCGCGCACCAGATCGAGCAGGGCGGGCTCGCCCACACCAGCGAGACCCGCGCGACGCGCGGGGTCATTGGCCATCTCGGCGGCCGCGGCCGCGTCGGTCACGACGAAGCGCGCGTCGGGGTGGTCGGCGCACTGGGCGCGCAACACGTCGACGTTGCGATGCGCGGCCAGCCCGACCACCCGGAACTGTTCCGGGTGGCGGCGGACCACATCGAGGACGTTGCGACCGACCGAGCCGGTCGACCCGAGGACGACGATTCGCTTCATGTTGGCTTAGGACGGCGCATCCAGCCCGTCCAACTGGTGTAACCTATTGAAAAATCACGAACTTGAGGAAGTAGTATATGAGAGGGGCGGTGAAGAGTAAACTGTCAAATCGGTCCAAGACACCTCCGTGACCGGGAATCAGGTTCGAGGTGTCCTTGATATCGGCGTCGCGCTTGAGCATCGACTCGAAGAGGTCGCCGAGCAGGCCGACCAGCGACGAGAGGATCCCGATGACCACGCCTTCCCAAGCCTTCAGGTAGCCCGCGAAACTGACCGACGAGATCCAGCCCGCGACCGCGCCGAACAACACCCCGCCCAGCGCACCCTCCCACGTCTTGTGGCGCGACACGCGCGGGAGCAGGGTGTGCGATCCGAACAGCGACCCGATGGTGTAGGCGCCGGTGTCCGAGGCCCACGTCACCGCGACGACCAGGAACACGAACGACGCCCCCTGGGAGTACGGGACTCCGACCGCGTTCGGGAGCTCCCGCAGGAGCACGAAGTGCGACGACAAGTAGGCGACGTAGATCACGCCGAAGATGGTGGTCGAGACGTGGTAGGCCGCGCGGCGGTTGTCCTTGCGCGCGAGCTCCAGGCCCATCAGCGCGATCAGAATGAACGTGAACACGAAGTTCGCGTATTGGCCGCTACGAAAAAAGATGTAGGTCGAGAGCGTGATGCCCGACGCGACGCCGATGCCGCGGTACGGGTGCATGCCCTTGGCGCGCATCATCGCGTAGAACTCCAGCATCCCGAGCACGATCACGAGGTCGATCAGGGCCAGGAAGGCGTAGCCGCCGGCGCGCGTGATGATGATGAAGAGGGGGACGAAGACCACGCCCGCGACCACGCGCTCGATGGCGGTGCGGCGTGTGCCGCGCGGCTTGGCGGGCGCGGGGGCCGCAGCGCTTCGTTTGGGGTGCGGGTGCACGGGTCGGCTCCGGCTACGTGGAGTGGAGGCCGTAGCGGCGGTCGCGCCCCTGGTAGGCGCGAATTCCGGCGATCAGGTCCATCTCGGTGAAATCGGGCCACAGGACGTCGGTGACCCAGATTTCCGTGTAGGCGATCTGCCACAGGAGAAAATTGGAGATGCGCAGCTCCCCGCTGGTTCTCACCAGCAAGTCCGGGTCCGGAACGGAGGGGTCGTAGAGTCGCTCCCGGAAACGCTCCTCGTCGATGTCCTGCGCGCCCAGCCTTCCCGCCGCGACGTCCTCGCACACGCGGCGCGCCGCGTCGACGATCTCCGCGCGTCCGCCGTAGCTCAAGGCCAGTGTCAGCGTGAGCCCGCGGTTCTTGGACAGCTTGTCGATGGAACGATCGAGTGCGGCGCGGGTCGCGGCCGGCAGAAGGTCGAGTCGCCCGATGGCGTTCAAGCGCACGCCGTTCTCGTCCAGCTCGAGGGTCTCGCGCCGCAGCACCTCCTCGAGGAACACCATCAGGCCCGCCACTTCGGCCTTGGGGCGGCTCCAGTTTTCGAGCGAGAACGTATAGAGGGTGAGGTATTCGATCCCGATGCGCGCCGAGGTGCGCACGCACTTGCGGACGGGTTCGGTGCCGGCCCGGTGGCCGGCCAGGCGCGGGAGGCGCCGCTTCTTGGCCCAGCGGCCGTTGCCGTCCATGATGACGGCGATGTGTCGGGGTAGATTTTCCGCGCCCTTGAGCGACTCGATCTCTGCGTCGAGGTCGTGGCTCACAGCTCGAGAATTTCCTTTTCCTTGGCCGCGACGGCTTCGTCCACCTTCTTGACGTACGCGTCGGTCAGCTTTTGAATGGCGTCCTGCTTGGCGCGCATCTCGTCTTCGGAGATGTCGTGTTCTTTTTCGAGCTTCTTGATGCGCTCGTTGGTGTCGCGTCGCACGTTTCGCACCGCCACCTTGGAGTCCTCGCCGATGCGCTTGACCACCTTGACCAGGTCCTTGCGCCGCTCCTCGGTGAGCTGCGGAATCGGGAGGCGAATGGTGCCGCCGTCGTTCTGCGGGTTCAACCCCAGCTCGGAGGCCTGGATCGCCTTCTCGATCTCGTGGACCAAGGAGCGGTCCCAGGGCTGGATCGTGATCATGCGCGCGTCCGGCACCGCGATGTTGGCCACTTGCTTCACCGGCACGTGTTGGCCATAGTAGTTCACCTTGATGGTGTCGAGGATGGCGGGGCTGGCCTTGCCGGTCCGAATCCCGGCCAGCTCGTGCACCAGGAGCTCGAGCGTTTTCTTCATGTGCTCTTCGGTCTTCTTATACTGCTCGTCCAACATGTCAAAGCCTCCTAGCGAGCTACGACACGATGGTGCCGACCGGCTCGCCGCGCACCACGCGCAGCAGGTTGTTCTCGCCCGTGAGCTTGAACACCACGATCGGCAACCGGTTTTCCATGCACAGGGAGATGGCGGTCGCATCCATCACCCGCAAACGGCGGTTAAGGACGTCGATATAGGCGAGGGACTCGAAGCGCTTGGCGCCGGCGTCCTTCATGGGGTCGCCGTCGTAGACGCCGTCGACCTTGGTGCCCTTCATGACGACGTCGGCTTCGATCTCGATGGCGCGCAGGGCGGCCGCGGTGTCGGTGGTGAAGTAGGGATTGCCGGTGCCGCCGGCGAAGATGACTACGCGGCCCTTCTCGAGGTGACGGATGGCGCGGCGCTTGATGTAGGGCTCCGCGAGCTGCTCCATCTTGATGGCGGTCAACACGCGCGTGTCCACGCCGATGCGCTCGAGCGCGCTCTGGAACGCGAGCGCGTTGATCACCGTCGCCAGCATGCCCATGTAGTCGGCGGTGACGCGGTCGATCCCGTGTTCGTCGGAATTCCCGCGCAGGATGTTACCGCCGCCGATGACGATGCCGATCTCGGTGCCGAGGGCCTTGACCTCGGCGATCTGCTTCGAGTAGTCGGCGAGCTTGTCGAAATCGATGCCGCCGCTCTCGTCGCGCGCGAGAATC
Source organism: Candidatus Krumholzibacteriia bacterium (assembly GCA_035620655.1). Classification (GTDB taxonomy): domain Bacteria; phylum Krumholzibacteriota; class Krumholzibacteriia; order WVZY01; family JAKEHA01; genus JAKEHA01. Next base: position 1,056 of record DASPGK010000276.1, on the reverse strand, counting down.
TCGCCGCTGAACTTGAGCAGAATCCTCTGGAACCTCAAGCGGTTCAGAACGGCACCCCCTGGAAGACTATTGGCCCAACTGGAAGCGTGCGAACCGCGCGACCTTGATGTTCTCGCCCAGCTTGGCGATCGCTTCGCCGAGGAGGTCGGAGACCTTCTTGTCGTTATCCTTGACGTACACCTGGTCCATGAGAGCGGCTTCCGCGTAGAACTTGTCGATGCGCCCCTGCACGATCTTGTCGACCACCGCCGCCGGCTTGCCCTCTTCGAGGGCCTGCGCCCGGAACACTTCCTTTTCCTTGGCCAAGAGGTCGGCCGGGATGTCCTCGCGCGTCACCCCGAGCGGGGCGGCCGCGGCGATGTGCATGGCCAGGTTCTTGACCAGGTTCTGGAAGTCGTCCGTACGCGCGACGAAGTCGGTCTCGCAATTGACCTCGAGCAGCACGCCGATGCGGTTGCCCGGGTGGATATACGACACGACCAGTCCTTCCGAGGTCTCGCGGCCGGCCTTCTTGGCGGCCTTCGACAGCCCGCGAATGCGCAGGAACTCGATCGCCTTCTCGACGTCGCCCGCGCTCTCCTCGAGCGCCTTCTTGCAGTCCATCATGCCCGCGCCGGTACGCTCGCGCAGATTCTTCACCAAGTTCGCACTGATTTCCATCGTTCTCTCCATGTCCTGTCTATTCTGGAACTACGCGACCGACTTGGCGCTCTCGGGCTCGTCGCCGCTCGAGACGTCGCGCCCTTCGGTAAAGCGCGAGCGGCCTTCGATGCACGCGTCGGCCACCACTTTGGCGAACAGGCCGATGGCGCGCATGGCGTCGTCGTTGCCCGGAACCGGATAGTCCACTTCGCCCGGGTCGGCGTTGCTGTCCACCACACCCACGATCGGGATGCGCAAGCGGCGCGCCTCGTTGACCGCGTTCTGCTCTTTCTTGGTGTCGACGATGAACACCAGACCGGGAAGGTCGGTCATGTTGCGCACACCGCCCAGCGTCTTCAGGATGCGCTCGCGTTCCTTCGAGAAGCCGGAGATCTCCTTCTTGGAGAACTGCGC
>DASPGK010000275.1:0-3167 GCA_035620655.1 Candidatus Krumholzibacteriia bacterium | reverse complement strand
CTCGGCGTCGTCCTTGATCTTGAAATAGATCTGCGCGTCGACCAGCGCGTTCAAGTTGTCGTTGGTGATGATCTCCTGCGGCTCGGCGTCGACCATCTGCTCGGTGATGTTGACCAAGTAGAGGCGGTCGATCACGGGAATGATCCAGTTGAAGCCGGGGTTGGCGAAGTGGTGGTACTTGCCCAGGCGCTCCACCAGCGCGCGCCGCGTGGTGCGCACGATGCGGATGCCGAGCAGAAAGACGATTACCGCCACGACGATCGCGATTCGAAGCAGGTCGTTCATGATTCCCTCTCTGCTAGCGTACCAGTGTTAGCTTGAGCGTGCGCACGCCGGCGTCCGTCGCCAGACGGGCAAAGTAGACTCCGCTGGGAAGCGCGCGACCGTCTTCTCCGCGTCCGTCCCAGTCCAGGAAGTGCTCGCCAGAGGTGTGCGGACCTCGCACCGGCCGCGCCACCACCCTTCCGGTTACGTCGACGATCTCGATGGAGGCCTCGCCGGCGCTCGGCACGGTGTAGTCGATCCGCGTCGCGCCCTGGAGCGGATTGGGGTAGCTGCGCAAGAGCGAGTCGAGCGCGGGGGGTGAATCGACCCCGGTGGGCGGTGACGACGTCGGTACCTCCCGCGCCTCCAGCGAGGCGGTCGACAGGTCGAACGGACTCGTGTGCGAGTTGAGGAAGAAGCCCTGCAAACCCACCGCGTCCGCCGTCCCGCTGATGGACACGAGGGCGAAGCCGACCTCGACGCCGAAAGCAAAGCCGCCCGCGCCGATGAACAGGTTCTGCAGACTGAACGTCGCCTTGGGGCTGCCCGCACTCACCACCTGCGCGCACGGGGCGCAGACGTTGTTGCCGATCTGGCTCTGTTTCAGCGTGCCGTTGTCGTTGAACAGATAGAGCGATACCGTCGCACCGGCTCCTGCGGGTATCGAGCTCCCGGCGACACCACCGCCGTATACGGCATAGAAGATCGTGTCGAACGCGTTGAGCGCATTGACCGTGCCGGTCGATGATTCCACCACGCTGGGGAATACGATCAAGCGCAGCGACGGATCCAACCCGCCGGGAAGCTCCACCACGTCGGGAAAGGCGACGTCCAGGTCGAACGGGCTCGTGTGCGAGTTCACCACCGTCGCGCCGATGTCGACGTGGTCGTCGTCGCCGGTGACTTCGAACAGGGCGAACCCGAGTACGACCCCTCCCGCGAATCCGCCCGCCGACTCGATCAGCGTCTGGAACGCGGCGCTCACCCGGCGCGTCGCCGAGTCGAGCACGAACACGCACGGGTTGCACACCGGATTCGCCGTCGCACTCACGACGGGAGCACCGGCCGCGTTGAGCAAATACACGTTCACGGTGGCGTTCGACACGGGCTCGCCGTCGACCAGCCCCGCCGTGTACGCGGCCTGGAACGACGTGTCGAACGCGAAGCTCGTGTTCGACGCGTCGCCGCTGGACTCGATCACGTGGGGCAAGACGAAGGTGCGCGCGTTGCTCGTGTTGGCAACGGAGACGGCAACGAGGGTCAGCACTGCCATCAACGGGAGGCGAGCCATGGGGGCTCCTTTCGCGTCCGCGTTCGCGGACCACGGGTTCGGGGAGCTACGATCGTTTGGGCCGGTACACGTGGGTGCTCTGACCGTAGAAGACTTCCGCCGCTTCCATGAGCGTTTCGGACAGCGTCGGGTGGGGGTGGATGGTGAGCTTGATGTCGGCCGCCGTCGCACCCATCTCGATCGCGAGCACGCCTTCGGAGATCATATCACCGGCGCCCACGCCCGCGATACCCACCCCCAGCACGCGCTCGGTCTTGGGGTCGATGACGAGCTTGGTCAACCCGTCGGTGCGCTCGATCGACATGGCGCGTCCGGACGCACCCCAGGGAAACTTGGCGACGGCGACGTCGATGCTGCCCTCCTTGGCCTGGGTCTCGGTCAAGCCGCACCACGCGATCTCGGGATCCGTAAAAATGACGGCCGGGATCGCGGCGGGCTCGAAGGCGACCTTGTGCCCGGCGATCACCTCGGCCGCGGTGCGCCCTTCGTGCGAGGCCTTGTGCGCGAGCATGGGCTCGCCCACCACGTCGCCGATGGCGAAGATGCTGGGTTCGTGGGTGCGGCGTTGGGCGTCGACTTCCACGAATCCGCGCTCGTTGACGCGCGCCTTGGTCTTCTCGAGTCCGAAGCCGATCGAGTTGGGTTTGCGGCCGACCGAAACGAGCACCGCGTCGTACGTCAGCGATTCTTTGACCGCGCCGTCGAAGGTGACGTTGATACCGTCGCCGGTCTCGTGCGCCTCGACCACTTTCGTATTGACCATGATCCGCTCGAAGCTCTTCGCGATCCTCTTCTCCAGCACCGAAGCCAAATCCCGATCGGCGCCCGGCAGGAGGCTCGGCATCATTTCGACCACGGAGACCCGGGCGCCGAGGCTTGCGTACACGCTCCCCAGCTCGAGGCCGATGTAGCCGCCGCCCACCACCAGCATCGACTCGGGCACGTCGCGCAAATCGAGGGCGCTCGTGGAGTCCAGCACGCGCGGCGAGTCGGGCTTGAAGAACGGAATGGTCGCGGGACGCGAGCCGGTCGCAACGATGCAGTGGTCAAACCGTAGGTCTTGGGTGCCGCCCGCGGCTAGTGCCACCGACAGCGTGTGCGCGTCTTTGAACGTCCCGAAGCCTCGCACGTAGGTGACCTTGCGGAACTTCGCCACCTGCCCGACACCGCTCGTGAGCTTCTTGACCACACCGTCTTTCCACGCCCGCACCGCGTCGATGTTGATTTGCGGTTCGCCGAACTCCACGCCCATCGCGCGCGCTGCGTCCGCTTCGTGGAGGACCTTCGCGACGTGCAAGAGCGCCTTCGACGGAATGCACCCCCGATAGAGGCACACGCCCCCCGGGTTCTCTTCGACGTCGACGAGGGCCGTCTTCAACCCGAGATCGGCGCCCAGAAACGCGGCCGCGTAACCGCCCGGACCGCCGCCCAGGACGACGAGCTGGAAGGTCTCGTTGGCGGCCATCGAGAGCTTAGCCTTCGAGTGCGAGCAGGATGGGATCTTCGAGCGCTTCGCACACCCAGCGCAGGAAGCGCGCGGCGGCGGCACCGTCGATCAAGCGGTGGTCGTACGAGAGCGAGAGCGGGAGTATCAGCCGCGGCTCGAAGGCGC
>DASPGK010000274.1:0-7325 GCA_035620655.1 Candidatus Krumholzibacteriia bacterium | reverse complement strand
GTCGCGCGGCGACCGACGAGAAACCGCGCGACATCGAAGGGGTCTTCGTCGTGGAAGACGGAGTCGCGCGCTTCCGGCCGGTGCGGGTGGGGATCGCGGGGCAGAGCCATTTCGTCGTCCTGTCCGGCCTGGCCGAAGGCGAGCAGGTGGTGTCGGGGCCGTTCAAGACCATCGGCGACATCCGCGACGGCCAGGCCGTCAAGATCAAGAAGGAAGACCGCAGGCGGAGGTCGTAGCGCGTGCGTCCATCGTTCCGCGTCGTCCTCGAAGGCGTGCGCATCGCCTACACCGCGCTCCTCGCCAACAAGCTGCGCACGCTCTTGACGCTGCTCGGCAATATCGTCGGCATCATGTCGGTGATCGCGGTGGTTTCGCTCCTGGGCGGGATCGACCTCTATATGCGCAACGAGGTCGCCGCCGAGGGCAGCAATCTCTTCAGTATTCAGCGCGTCAACTTCCTCGAAGCTATCGAAGACTTCGAGACCTTCATAGACAAGGTGATGTACAACCCGCAGCTCACGCGCGACGACGCCAACGCGCTGCGCGAGTCGCTCGAGCTCGCCAAGTACGTAAGCGCGCGCTCCGAGTCGGGCGGGGTCAACGTGTCGGCCCTGGGCAAGAGCGTCGAGGTGACGGTCGCGGGCTGCGACGCCGTCTATCCCTTCATCAGCGAGATTCCGTTGACCGCGGGTCGCCACCTGACCCAGATCGACGACCGCGAGAACGCGCAAGTCGCGGTCCTGGGCTGGGACGTGTACAGCGGACTGATCGCGCCGCGCGACGCGGTGGGGATGACGGTTCGCATCGGCAACCGTCACTTCCGCGTGATCGGCGTGGCGGCGCAGTGCGGCCGTATCCTCGGCCAGAGCCGCGACCGCTTCGTGATCGTGCCGCTGGGCGCGTACCGCAAGGTGTTCGGGCCCCAGCAGTCGGTGGAAATTCGCATCGTGGCCGAGGACATTCGCCTGCTCGAAGACGCCATGGAGGAGGCGACGGTCGCGATGCGCATACGGCACGGCCTGGGCCCGCGCGACGAGAACGACTTCGCGGTCACGTCCAGCGAGCAGCTCATCAATCTGTGGAAGTCGATCAGCCGCGGCGTGATGACGGCGCTGGTGGCGCTGGTCGGCGTTTCGATGCTGGTGGGCGGCATCGTGCTGATGAACACGATGGTGGTCTCGGTGACCGAGCGCACGCGCGAAGTCGGGCTGCGCAAGGCGGTGGGCGCCCCCCAGGGGGCGATCATGTGGCAGTTCCTGGTCGAGTCGGCCACGCTCTCGGTGTTCGGCGGTATCGCCGGCATGGCGCTCGGCTTCGCGATCGCCGCCATCGTGTCGGCGGTGTCGGTGCTGCCCTACGTCGTCAACGCGGCCCTGGTGGGAATCGCGTTCGCGGTGACGATCGCGGTCGGGCTCGTGTTCGGGACGTACCCGGCGCTGCGCGCCGCGCGCCTCGATCCGGTGGATGCGCTGCGCTCGGAATAACCCACCAAGGCGATGCAGACACCTTCGCGGCAGAATCTTTGGAGCGAGAACTTCGCGCAAGCGATCGAGGTGATGCGCGCGCACCGGCTGCGCTCGGCGCTGCTCATTCTCGGGGTCGCGATCGGGATCGCCACCGTGCTCATGATGGTGACCGTGCTCTCGGGCTTGAGCAAGAAGATCTACCAGGATATGGCGTCCGCCAACCGTCCCTACATCTACGTCCAGAAGTTCGACTTCGTGGTGGAAGGGGAGAACGCGGAGGAGCTGTCGCGGCGAGCCGACTTCACGCGCGAAGACGCGGCCGCGCTGGCGCGAACCTGCCCCAGCGTCGACGCCGCCGTGTTCATGATCGAATCCCAAGGGACCTATTCGGTTCGCTATGGCGCCGAGAAGACCCCGCCCACGACGGTCCTGGGCTCGTCGCACCGACTCCCGGAGCTGTTCTCGGTCACGGTGGATCGCGGACGCTTCTTTACCGAGAGCGAGGAGCGCTTCAATGCGCGCGTCGCGGTGCTGGCGGCCGGGCCGGCCAAGGACCTGTTCAACCAGGCCGACCCCATCGGGCGTTACGTGATGATCGGGGGTGCCAAGTACCAAGTGATCGGGACCATGGCGCCGCGCAACTCGATCTTCGGCGCGTGGTCGGACAACTTCGTGTGCGTGCCGCACACCACCTTCGGCAAGGACCTCCACACCGAGCGCGACTGGATCACGCTGGGCGCGACGGTTCGTGACGACGCCACCCTCGAGCAAGGCGTCGAAGAGGTGACACGCGCGCTGCGCGTCCAACGCGGCTTACGCCCGGGCCAGGAGAACGACTTCTCGGTGGAAACGAGCGAGTCCTTCCTCGATTTGGTCAAGAAGGTCACGGTGCCGATCGGGATCGTTCTCACCATCATCGCATCGATCGGCTTGTTGGTGGGCGGCATCGGCGTCATGAACGTCATGCTGATCTCGGTGACCGAGCGTACGCGCGAGATCGGCGTGCGCCGCGCCATCGGTGCCGCGCGCGGGGACGTGATGCGGCAGTTCTTGATCGAGGCGGGGACGCTGACGGGTGTGGGCGGGGTCGTGGGCGTCGTAGCCGGTACCGCACTCGCGCTCGGTGTCTCCAAGCTCATTCACTTCCCGTTCGTCTTCTCGCTCCCGTGGACGATCGTGTCGCTCCTGTTCTCGGTCCTGGTGGGGATCGGCTTCGGGCTCTATCCCGCTCGCCGCGCCGGGGACATGGACCCGGTGACCGCATTGCGGCACGAATGACGGGTTCCTGCTTGCTCCCGCACGGCGCGGTAGCCTAAGTTCCCCTCGTCCCCGCTTCCCAGGACACCATGCGCACACGCCGACCGAGGATCATTTGGCCGCTCGCCGCCGTGCTCGCCGCCTCGGCGGTGTCGCCCGCGGCCGCGCAACCTTTCGGCCTGTTCGCCAACGCGTATCTCGATTCCAGCCGCACCACCGTGACGCGCGTCACCGTTGAGGTGCCGTTCCGCACGCTCGTCTTCCTCAAGAAAGAGGGGTACTACGACGCCCGCTACGACGCGCACATCTCGGTGCGGCCCGCGGGGCAGGAGAACGCACCGGCGACCACGTACGTGCTGCACGGTTTCGCCACCGTCAAGACCTACGAGGAGACGCGGCGACGCGACCAGAAGTCGCGCTCGTGGCGGCAGATCAAGTTGCCGCCGGGCGACTACGTGATCGACGCCTTGCTCACGATCAAGAACACGAGTATCGGCATGCGCCGGTCGGTGACGCTGCGCGTTCCGGACTTCCTCGCCTCCGGCCTCGCCTTCGGGACGCCGGACGTACTTTCGATACCGACGCCGTTCACGCAGACCTTCGCGCGCTGGCAGGAGACCGCCGGCGCGCTCGATCGCGCCGACACGCCCCCGGACGCGGCCATCGTGGGATTCGACCGCCAGCCGGCGGTTCGCTTCGCGTTGTTCGTGGAAGGCAGCGGCACGGGATCGGTGCCATGCGACGTTTTCTACGAAGTGGTCGACTTGGGCGATCACCAAGTCGCGTACGGCAAGCGGCGCGTGAATCTGACGGGATCTTCCAAGGACGATGAATTCGTCGTGACCTTCAACGTCGACGAGTGGTCGCCGGGGCTGTATCGGGTCAACCTGCGCGCGTGCACCGTCGAGCCGCAGCGCGACGCGACCGCCTCGGTCGACATCCGGATCGACGTCACGCGCGCGATGCTGGGGGTGGATTTCGACGCCACCCTGGAGGTGTTGGGGCTGATCGCGAGCGACAGCGATCTCAAACCGCTGCGCGAGGCGCCCGAATCGGAGCGCGCGGCGGCGTGGGCCAAGTTCTGGGCGGCCCGCGACCCCGACCCGAGCACGCTGGAGAACGAGGCTCTCGTCCAGCACCTGTCGCGCGTCCAGTACGCGATGCGCGAGTTCTCGCAATTCGGACCGGGTTATCGCTCGGATCGCGGGCGCGTGTACATCCGCTACGGACCGCCCGAGCAGATCGATACCGCGCTCGACCAGCGCGCGCAAGGGGAGTACGAGATCTGGCGCTACTACACCCAGAACCGGACCTTCGTGTTCTTCGACATGTTCGGGGTGGGCGACTTCAAGCTGGTGGAGGGCGATCTGTGAGACGCGCGGCGGTGTTGTGCGCCGTTCTTCTAGCCGGCTGCGGCGGCGGCGAGCGAACGGCATCTCCGATGCTCGAGCTCGCGCTCGAGACCGCTCCCAACCGGCTGGACCCCGCGTTCGCGGTGGACGTCGCGGAGGGCGAAATCTGCGCGCTCGTTTTCGACGGCCTGGTGGGTCTCTCTCCCGACGGCGTGCTCTCGCCCGCGCTCGCGCGCGCGTGGGAGACCGCGGACGGCCGGCGCTACGTGTTCCATATCGATTCGCGCGCGCGATTTTCCGACGGGCGGGCGGTGCGCGCCGCCGACGTGCGCGCGAGCTTCGAGCGCGTGCTATCGCCGGCCACCGCGTCGCCGCGCGCGTGGGTGCTGGAACGAATACGCGGCGCCGCCGAACTCCGCGACGGAACGGCGTCCGCGGTCGCGGGGCTCGAAGCACCGGACGATTCGACGCTGGTGGTCGAGCTCGAGGAGCCCTTCGCGCCCTTCCTGTCGATGCTGGCGCTGCCCGCCGCGCGCGTGGTCGACGTCGCGAGCGTGGGCGCGGGCGACGTCCCGATGGGCTCGGGCCCGTGGGTGGTCTCGGAGTGGGTGCGGGGCGATCGCGTGGTGCTCGTTCCCAACCCGCACCACGCCCGGCGCGCGCGCGGGATCGAGGGCGTGCGCTATCGCGTGATTCCCGAGCCGTTCACGCGCATCGCCGAGTTCGAATCCGGGTCCATCGATGTGCTCGAGATTCCGGACGCGGAGGTGCCGCGTTTCTTGGACGATGCGTCGCGCTCGAGCCGCTTGTTGAAGCGCCCGGAGCTGCGCGTGTTCTACCTCGGGTTGAACAACGTCCGCTATCAAGACGCGCGCGTGCGACGCGCCCTCAACCACGCCGTCAACGTCCCCGAGCTCTCGCGCGTGCTGCAGGCGGGAGCCGCGATCCCCGCGCACGGCGCCATTCCGCCCGGGATTCCGGGCCACCGCGAGCGGCCGGGCTACGAGTACGACCCGGTGCGGGCCAAGGAACTCCTGCGCGAAGCCGGCGCCGAGGACCTGAAGCTCGAGGTGTGGCTGCGCGAGAGCGCCGAAGGCGGTCGCGTGATGGAGGCGGTGCAAGGCTACTGGCGCGCGGTCGGGGTCGAGGCGACGCTGGTGCGGCGCGAGTGGAGTGCGTTCAAGCAGACCGTGAGTGCGGGCAAGGTCGACGCGTTCCTGCTCGATTGGTTCGCGGACTATCCCGACGCGGAGAACTTCCTGTTTCCCTTGTTTCATTCCGACAATCGTGGCGGCGGCGGCAACCGCTCGTTCTTTTCGGACCCCAACGTCGACCGCATGATCGACGACGCGAGCCGGATACTCGATCCGCACGCACGCGCGGAGGCGTGCGCGCGCATCGACAGTCTCGTGTACGCGCAGGCGCCCTGGGTCTATCTCTACTTTCCCACCACCTTCCACATCGTCTCCGAGCGCGTGACCGGTTACCGGCTCCCGCGGCTCTACCTCGCCAACGATTTCTCCGACGTTCGCGTCTCCCGCTAGCCAAACGCGAGATTGCAGCGCGCGCGGGCCTTGGCCTATCCTCGCCCACGCATGCTCGCGTACGCATTCAGACGCATTCTGTGGTTCGTTCCCATCCTCCTCGGCGTGGCGACGGTGACGTTTCTGCTCCTCCACGTCCTGCCGGGGGACCCGGTGCTTTCCATGGTGGGCGAGCGCTACGACGCGGAGACGCTCGAGCGCCTGCGCGCGGAGATGCACCTCGACGCCCCGCTCTATGAGCGTTACGCGCGCTACCTGGCGGACCTGGCGCGCTTCGACCTGGGGACGTCGTACGTCACCGGGGTCCCGGTGTGGGAGTCGATTCGCGCGCGTTTCCCGCACACGCTGCGTCTGGCGGCCGCGGCGATGGCGATCGCGGTCACGTTCGGGGTCACCATCGGTGTTGTGGCGGCGTGGCGACGCGGTTCCGCGCTCGACTATCTGTTGGTGGGCGGGGCGGTGGTGGGCGTCTCCATGCCCGTGTTCTGGCTGGGTGTGCTGCTGATCTACGTCTTCTCGATGCGCCTCGGAATCCTGCCGCCGTCCGGTTTCGGCAACGGGAGCATCGTTTATCTGGTGCTGCCCGCGCTCACCCTGGCGATGGCGTCGACCGCATACATCGCGCGCATCACGCGCTCGAGCGTCTTGGACGAGATTCACGAGACGTACGTCAAGGCGGCGCGCGCCAAGGGGGCGGGGGAGAGCCGCGTGCTCGTGCGCCACGCGCTGCGCAACGCGCTGCTGCCGATCATCACGGTGGTGGGCGTCGACTTCGGGAGCTACCTGAGCGGCGCGGTGCTAACCGAGTCGATCTTCGCGTGGCCCGGCCTGGGACGATTCACCCTCGATGCGATCATGAAGCGCGACCTGCCCGCCATCCAAGGTGCGGTGCTGTTCATGGCCATCCTGTTCATGACCGTCAATCTGCTGGTGGATCTCCTGTACGCGCGCGTCGATCCGCGCGTGAAGTTCTCGCGGGAGGCGCAGTCGTGAGCTCGTCGCAGCCCACGCGGAGATCCGCAGCGGACGTGCTGCGCGCCCGCGCCCGCAGGGCGGCGCGTCTGGTCGACGCCCATCGCGCGGGTGCGGTGGGTGCCGTGCTGATCGGCGTGATCGCGATCGGCGGTGTTTTTGCGCCCTGGCTCGCCCCCCACGATCCCACCGTGATCGCGATGGACGCGGCGCTCGAGCCGCCGAGTGCGCGCCACTGGTTCGGTACCGACGCCTTCGGCCGCGATGTGCTGAGCCGGGTCATGCACGGCGCGCGCTTCTCGCTCGAAGTGGGCGTGGTTTCGCGGTTGTTGGCGCTCGTCTTGGGGACCTGCCTGGGCCTGTTCGCGGGCTATTACGGGGGTCGCGTCGACCAGCTATTGATGCGGCTCGCCGACGTCACGCTGGCGTATCCGGGTCTCTTGCTCCTGATCGCGGTGATGGCGGCCGTGGGCCCGAGCAAGGTCGCACTGTTCCTGGCCCTCGGCGTGGTGGGGTGGGCGGGCGTGGCACGCCTCGTGCGAGCGCAGGTGCTGTCGCTCAAAGAGCGCGAGTTCGTGACCGCGATTCGCTCGCTGGGGGCGGCCAACCCGCGCGTGATCGCGCGCCACGTGTTCCCCAACGTGCTGACGCCCATCCTGGTGATCTTCTCGATGGGACTGGGTGCGTCGATCATGGCCGAGTCGTCGCTCTCCTTCCTGGGCCTGGGCGCGCAG
>DASPGK010000273.1:0-5650 GCA_035620655.1 Candidatus Krumholzibacteriia bacterium | reverse complement strand
GGTCTTCGACGTGGAAGTCGCGGGCCGCGGATTCGATGAACTTCACGTGCGACTCGGCGACCACCTTCATCTTGGCAATGTAGGCGTCGCGCTGCGAGCGCAGGCGCTGGACCTCTTGGCGCAGGCGTGCGCCTTCCGTCGTGATGTCGCGCAGCGCCTTCTGCGCCTCGAGCTGGGCTTCCTTGACGATCAGCGTCGCCTCGCGGCGCGCGTTGTCCTTGGCTTCGACGGTGACGCGCTCGGCGGTCAACAGCGTGTCGCGCAGCGTGCGCTCGATGGTGCGGTACTCCTGGACTTTGTCGTCGAGCTCGAGCAGGCGCTCGCGCAGCGCCTTGTTGTCGTTGAGCACGGCCTCGTACTCGTCCGCGACGGTCGAGAGGAACGCGTACACCTCGTCGCCATCGAGACCGCGCATGGCCTTACGGAACTCCTGCTTACGAACGTCCAACGGTGTGATACGCATCGTCGATCCTCCTGCGAACCGGAACGCCGCCCCGTCGATCGCAATCGGCGGCAATACCTGCCGCAGTGCAATCCGTGAGCCAGACGCGCTCCCCCGGCGCATCCCGTAACCATTTGGATGTCAATCGGTTACGAGGCACCGAAGGCCCATGGCGCGGAAAGCATACATGAACCCCGACCACCTGGTAAGTTTTTTCTCACCCGGCGGCGGGTCCGATTACACTCGCTCGCCTGTGATACCCCGGCCGACCCGAATCATCGTCGCGCCTTCTTCGATCGCGACCTCGAAATCGTCGCTCATGCCCATGCTCAATACCGGCAGCGGGCGCCCGGTGACGCCGCGGAGTTGCGCGCCGAGCCGCGCGAGGGAGCGAAAACACGCCCGCGTTTCGTCGGCGCCGCCTGAGAGCGGACCCATGGTCATCAGGCCCAGCCACTCCAGCCCGTCCAGGCGCGAGAGCGCCTCGGCGGCCGCCGGCGCCTCCGCGACCGTGACCCCGTGCTTGCTCGCCTCTCCCGACATGTTCACTTCGAGGAGCACACGCGCGCGCAGCGCGCGTTCGCGCGCCAGCCGGTCGACGGTTTCGGCGATGCGAACCCCGTCGATCGCGTGGAACAGGTCGACGCGCCCCACCACCTTGCCGGCCTTGTTGCGCTGCAGCGGCCCCACCAGATGCCAGCGGCACGGCGATGGATCGAGCGCGCGCTGCTTCTCCAGCAGCTCCTGCACGCGGTTCTCGCCGATGTCGGCGATGCCGGCTTCGATTGCGGCGCGCACCATCTCGGGACCGAACGTTTTCGTAACGGCGACGATCGTGACCTCGCCTGCGGCGCGCCCAGCGCGCCGCAGGGCCGAATCGACCCGTTCGCGCACGCGCGCGACGTTATCGGTGACGGTCGTCATGGGGGTGCATTCTAGCCGAATGTTATCCACCTGCCATCCACCAAGATTCCACATTGCCGGGTGGGCGGAATCTGCATATCTTATGGTGTGTCAACAAGATAAGCAGGGCGAAGATAAACATTTCACAACCCGGAGAAACTCTTGACGACCCATGGGGTCGTCCGTACTATGGCCGAACCTCAATCGGTAGGGGGTCCTCGAGCCGACCCACCCAACCTGTTGCGTCAGGCGCCGCAACGAGTTACGTGGGCCGGCCACCGACGGGGAGCGGACCCCGAACCCGATTGATTCTATAACCCGTTAATAGGTATTAGGTTAGCCGGTTTTCGGCCCCACAGCCGCTAGGAGTCCTATGGAGATCAGCAAGATCAAGAAGCGCAACGGCTCGATCGTCGACTTCGACCGCACCCGCATCGAGCACGCCATCGAAAAGGCGTGCAACGCGACCGGCGTCACCGTCGCTTCCGAGTTCTACTCCTCGGTGACCGACGACGTCACCGGGCTCATCGAGCAGAAGTTCGACGAGCGCATCCCCGGCGTGGAGGACATCCAGGACGTCGTCGAGATGATGCTCGCCGAGCGCGGGCTGTTCGAGGTGGCCAAGGCCTACATCCTGTACCGCAAGGAGCGCGAGGCTGTCCGCCGTCACAAGCAGGACGAGCTCCTGGAGAAGATCGATCGCCGCGAGATCAAGGTCGTCAAGCGCAGCGGCGAAACCGTCGAGTTCAACATCGGCGAGATCGAAAAGGCGATCACCAATTGCTGCATCGGCCTGGAAGGCTCGATCGACGTGATCGGCATCCTGCGCGATACCAAGCTGGGGCTCTACGACGGCATCAAGACCTCGGAGATCAATCAGGCCGTCATCATGTCCATCCGCGCGCGCATCGAGCGCGACCCCGTCTACTCGACGCTCGCGGCTCGCTTCCTGTTCAATGACCTATATAAGGCCGTCCTCGGCATGGACGAGTTCGCAGACACATTCGCCGAAGCGCACCGCGCGGGTTTCGCGCACAAGATCAAGGCCGGCGTGGACGCGGGCCGCTTGGATCCCGCCATGCTCGAATTCGACCTCGCGCGCCTGGGCGCCGAGCTGCGCCCCGAGCGCGACACGCTCTTTACGTACCTCGGCGCGCAGGTGCTCTACGACCGCTACTTCTTGAAGAGTCTCAAGCAGGAGATCCTCGAGACGCCGCAGTACTTCTGGATGCGCATCGCGATGGGGCTCGCCATGAACGAACCCAAGGATCGCGAAGACTGGGCGCTCAAGTTCTACGACGTCATCTCGTCGCTGCACTACGTGCCGTCGACGCCCACGCTCTTCCACTCGGGAACCAACCACCCGCAGATGAGCTCGTGCTATCTAACCACCGTCAAGGACGACCTCTCGCATATCTTGAAGTGCGTGGGCGACAACGCCCAGCTCTCCAAGTGGTCGGGCGGCCTCGGTAACGATTGGACCAACATCCGCGGCACCGGCGCCCAAATCAAGAGCACCAACGTGGGTAGCCAGGGCGTGGTTCCCTTCTTGAAGATCGTCGACGCCACCACCGCCGCGATCAATCGCAGCGGCAAGCGCCGCGGCGCCACTTGCGTGTACCTCGAGTGCTGGCACTACGACTTCGAGGACTTCCTCGAGCTGCGCAAGAACACCGGCGACGAGCGCCGCCGCACGCACGACACCAACACCGCGAGCTGGATTCCCGATCTGTTCATGAAGCGCGTGCTGGCCGACGGCACCTGGACGCTGTTCTCGCCCGACGAGACCCCGGACCTGCACGAGCTGTACGGCCGCGCCTTCGAGCTGCGCTACGAGGAATACGAGCGCATGGCGGATGCCGGCCAGATTCGCCTGTTCCGGAAGCTGCGCGCGATCGACCTGTGGCGCCGCATGATCACGATGCTCTACGAGACCGGGCATCCCTGGATCACGTTCAAGGATCCGTGCAACCTGCGCTCGCCGCAGGATCACGTCGGCGTCGTGCACAGCTCGAACCTGTGCACCGAGATCACGCTCAACACCTCCGAAGACGAGACCGCGGTGTGCAACCTGGGGTCGATCAATCTGGCGCGCCACGTCGACGACGGCAAGCTCGCCTACGACCGCCTGAAGTACACCATCAAGATGGCGGTCCGCATGCTCGACAACGTCGTCGACTTGAACTTCTATCCCACCGAGGAGGCGCGGCGCGCCAACCTGCGCCACCGCCCCATCGGGCTCGGGGTCATGGGGCTCCAGGACGCGCTCTACCTGGTGAACCTCCCCTTCGGCGACGACGGCGCGGTGGAGTTCTCGGACAATCTGCAGGAGTTCGTCTCCTACCACGCGATCCTGGCCTCGTCGGAGCTGGCCGAGGAGAAGGGCGCGTACGAGACCTACCGGGGCTCCAAGTGGGATCGCGGCCTCTTCCCCGTCGACACGCTGGACCTGCTCGAGAGCGAGCGCGGCATGTCGACCGGAGTCGACCGTCGCTCGTGGATGGACTGGACGCCCGTGCGCGAGCGCGTAAAGCAGCACGGGATTCGCAACTCGAACATGATGGCGATCGCGCCCACCGCGACCATCGCCAACATCGCGGGTTGCGTGCCGTCGATCGAGCCCATTTACAAGAACATGTACGTGAAGTCGAACTTCAGCGGCGAGTTCACCATCATCAATCGATTCCTGGTGAGCGATCTGAAGGAGCTCGGCTTGTGGGGCGACGACATGATGGAGAAGATAAAGTACTACGACGGCAGCGTGCAGGCGATCCAGGAGATACCGGCCGAGGTGCGCGCGAAGTACCAGGAAGTGTTCGAGATCGACCCGGTGTGGATCGTCAAGCACGCCGCACACCGCGGCAAGTGGATCGACCAGAGCCAATCGGTCAACATCTTCACCACCAGCACGTCGGGCAAGCAGATCTCCGACACCTACATGACGGCGTGGAAAATGGGCCTGAAGACGACGTACTATTTGCGCACGCTGGGGGCGTCGGGGATCGAAAAGTCGACGCTCGACTCCAAGGCCAAGAAGTTCGCGGGCGCGGCGCACGTGGTGCCGCAACAAGTTCCCGCGACCCAGGTCGCGAAGGCGTGCTCGATCGAAGACCCGACTTGCGAAGCCTGCCAGTAGGCACGGCGGAGGAAAGCACCATGGCTGAACGACCGCACGAGAAACGACTCCTCAATTGCTCCGCCACGGATCCCAACAAGATCCTGCCCATGAAGTACAACTGGGCGCGCAAGCACTACAAGGACGGGGTGGCCAACAACTGGACCCCGGAAGAAGTGAACATGCAGAAGGACGTCGAGATGTGGCGCAGCCCCGACGCGCTCTCGTCGCACGAACGGCGCCTGGTGCTGTGGAACATGGGCTTCTTCTCGACCGCGGAGAGCCTGACTGCGAACAACATCGTGCTCACGGTATACCGCCACGTCACCAACCCCGAGTGCCGGCAGTACCTCCTGCGCCAGGCGTTCGAGGAGGCGATCCACACCGACACGTTCATTTACTGCTGCGACACGCTCGGGCTCGACCCCGACGAGGTGTACAGCATGTACATGAGCATCCCGAGCATCAAGGCCAAGGACGACTTCGTGATCGACATCACCAAGTCGATCTTGGACCCCAATTTCAACACCGAGGGCCGCGAGAACATCCAGAAGTTCGTCCACGACTTGGTGGGCTTCTACGTCATCATGGAAGGCATCTTCTTCTACGCGGGCTTCGTGATGATGCTGTCGTTCCTGCGACAGAACAAGATGGTGGGCGTGGGCGAGCAGTTCCAATTCATTCTGAGAGACGAATCGGTCCATCTCGCCTTCGGCTGCGACCTCATCAACAACATCGTGCTCGAAAACCCGGAGATCTGG
Organism: Candidatus Krumholzibacteriia bacterium; assembly: GCA_035620655.1. Classification (GTDB taxonomy): domain Bacteria; phylum Krumholzibacteriota; class Krumholzibacteriia; order WVZY01; family JAKEHA01; genus JAKEHA01. The sequence continues at coordinate 429 of DASPGK010000273.1, read as the reverse complement.
ACCGAAGACTTCAAGGCCACGCTGGTCGCCAATATCAAGCGCGCGGTCGAGCTCGAGCACGCGTACGCGCGCGACTGCCTGCCCAAGGGCATCTTGGGCCTCAATGCCGACGCCATCCACCAGTACGTCAAGTACGTCGCGGATCGCCGGCTGGAACGGATCAACCTCCCCAAGCTCTACAACGTCGCCAACCCGTTCCCGTGGATGAGCGAGGTCATCGACCTCAAGAAGGAAAAGAACTTCTTCGAGACGCGCGTCACGGAGTACAAGACGGGCGGCGTCTTGAGCTGGGAAGAGTAGGCCCGTCGGCAGCAGCCGCCTTCGGTCGACGCCCCGCCTTCGCCCGGCGGGGCGTCTTGCTTTTTGTGCCCACATTCTGCTTTGGCGGCGCGCGGGTCGCGCGATATACTCCGGGCCATCTTTCGAGGT
>DASPGK010000272.1:0-10431 GCA_035620655.1 Candidatus Krumholzibacteriia bacterium | reverse complement strand
CGCCTCAAGGACGCGGTCTCGGTGCTCGAAACCGTGGCGCGCGCGCCCGACGCGCCCGAGATCATGCGCCTGAAGCTCGCCGAGGCGTACCTCGAGGCCGACCGCGCCGACGACGGAATTCGCCTGCTCGAAGCATCGCGGAAGGATCCCGGGTTGTCCACCGAGGGCGAGCTTCTGCTCGGCCGCCTCTACTATCAGGCCGAGCGTTATCAAGACGCGCTGGGCGTGTTCACGCCGCTCGCGAAGCGCGCGGGCAACAGTCCGGAGCTCTATCGCATTCTGGGCGAGCTGCACGTGAAGACGGGCGAGGCCGAGAAAGCGCGGGCCGACTTCGAACGCGCCATCGCGGCCGCGCCCGACGATTTTCGCAACTACCTGGCCCTCTTCTTCGCCTACTCCGAGGAATTCTCGAAGGACGATGTGAGGGTGAAGCTGTCCAAGGGCGAAGCCACCGCGATCCTGGCCAAGGCCTCGGCGCTCGCGCCGCGCGCCGACTTCGACGCGAATTTCATGGTCGGAATGGCGTGCCTGAGCGTGGATTCGCTGGCGACCGCGCGCATGCACCTCGAGCGCGCCGACGCGCTCCAGCCCGACGACCGCGGCGTACTCTTCAACCTGGCGTCGGTGCACGAGAAGACGCGCGAGTTCGAGCGCGCGGAGAAGATCCTGATTCGCCTGCACGAGACCCACCCCGACGACGCGGCGATATGCAACTTCTACGGTTATCTCCTGGCCGAGATGAACAAGGAGCTCGATTTGGCCGAGGACCTGGTGCGACACGCGCTGTCCAAGGAGCCCGACAACGGCTACTACATCGACAGCCTGGGATGGGTGCTCTATAAGAAGGGCGACTACCGTAACGCGGCCCGCGAGCTCGAGCGCGCCATTGACAAGCTGGGCGAAGACGCCGTGATCCTCGAGCATCTGGGCGACGCCTACGCCGCACTTTCTCGCTACAAGGACGCGCTCGCGGCCTATCGACACTCGCGCCGTCTTCAGGACAACGCCGCGGTGCGAGAGAAGATCGAATCGACGGAACGGCGCCTTGATTAGGCGCGCCCGCCGGCTCGCCGCGGTGACCGCGTCGGTGCTGTTGCTCGCGACCTTGGGATGCCGCCAGCGCGTCGACGCGAACGCGCTCACGGGACCCGCGGCGTGCGCGGCGCTCGACTCGCTCTTGTCCGCGACGGGACCGCCGCGCCCGTTCGCCATGTCCGGCGAGGCGCTCCTGGACGTCGAACAGTTCCGGTTCCGTGGTCATTTCGAGATCGGCGTTGCCGAGGGCGGTGAAACCGTGATCGAGCTGGGCGGCAGCACGCTCTTCGGGGGCCACCGCGAAGACGTCGCGGTGTCGCTCGCCGCCGACACCCTGCGTGTATTCGACCGCGAGCGGGCCCGATTCTACGAGGGGGAAGCGCTCGATGAGCTGATTCGTGACGCCACCCGCGCGCGCGCCGACTGGGCGAAGGTGGTGGCGCAGGTGCTGGCGCTGGCGGCCCCCTGCGACGACGTCACGACGCTCGTGCGCGACGAAGACGGGGCCCGCGCGGTGGGTCCTCGCGGAACCATTCGCGTGGATGTCGACGGCGGGCGTGCGACCCGAACGATGTGGCCCGACCCGGTGGACGGCAGCACCCTGGGCGACCGGCTCGAGGTGCGCTACGAATGGCGCGACGGGAACCTGGCGCGCATCACTGCCAGCCTGCCGGCGCGCGGATGGCGGGTTCGACTGACAGCTAAATGATTGTTTTATAACGTGTTGTAATCACGACAAGATGGAGCGGGAACCGGCGGCGCCCCCAAAGGTATAAGGGCGCGAGGCTGGATGTCCAAACTCGCGAGGAGCCTGGTGTTCACGGATACGAACCGCGAACGCGCGAAGTGGAAGGATCACACCGACGAGGAGTTGATGCTCCGCGTCCAGGGTGGGGATACCGACTGTTTCGACGTGCTGGTCGAGCGCTACAAGGTGCGCTTGTTCAACTACCTGTTGCGGCTGACGAGCAACCGCGACGAGGCGGAAGAGATCGCGCAGGAAGCCTTCGTCAAGGCGTACATCCACGCCGAGAAGTACAAGACGATCGCGAAGTTCTCGACCTGGCTCTATACCATCGCGACCAACCTGGTGCGGAACCGGGTACGATCGCGGTCGCGCGCGCCGCAATTGGTCTCGCTGTGGACGCGCGCCTGGGGCGACGGTGAAGAAGAGCGGCCGCTGGAGATTCCGGACTCGCAGCGCACCGCCGACGAGGCCATCAACGATCGCGAGTTGAGCGAGGTCATCAGCAAGGCGATCCAGAAGATTCCGGAGAAGTACCGGGAAAGCTTCGTGCTGCGTGAGATCAACGAGCTTTCGTACGAGGAGATCGCGGCCGTCACGGGTTTGAAGTTGGGAACGGTTCGGTCGCGCATCAATCGCGCGCGGAACTATTTCCGGCAGGTGGTAGCGCCGCTGGTCGCGAAGGGAATCGACTTCTAGGTCTCGAGGAGGAATGGTCCGATGAACTGCCGTCGTGTTCGACATCTGCTGCTCGACTTCGTCGATGGCCTGGGTAACGAGGCGCTCCACGCCGAAGTGGATCGCCACGTCGCCGAGTGCGTCGAATGCGAGACGTTCGCGGCGGAGACGACGCGGAGCTTGGCGCTCCTGCGGCGTACCCCGGTCGAGCCTCTCGACGAGAATTTCAACTGGAAGGTGAGACTGGCCATCCATCGCGAGCAGAAGGCCAGTGCCAAGCGCGCGGCCTCCGCGGGCGCGTGGGTGCGCGCGTGGAATTTCCGCTACGTCGCCAGCACCGGAGTCGCGTTCGCGCTCGTGCTGGGAGCGGGTGTGGTGACGTTGCAGCGCGTCGTCCCGAGCGGACCCGCAATGCCGACCGCCGCGCGCGATCAATATGTGCGCCCCTCGGCGCCCGCGACGACCGAAGTCGCGACTCACCCGGCGACGCCGCGCGTGACCAGCCCGAGACAGAACCTGGACACCCCCACTCGTTTCGTCAGCGAGGGCGATGCCGGTCCGAGCGCGACCGAGTCGGCCGCGCGCGGCGCCATCGATCCGTTCGCCCAGGAAGTGGCGATCGATTCGTTGATCGACGCCCGCTTGCTCGGCATGACGCCGGAGAAGCGTATGCGCTGCATCCAGCGCCAGATCCACCGCCTCCAGTCACAGTTGGAAAAACAGGAAGCGCCGCGCCCGTAGTTTCGACACCGCGAGACCGGCCGCTTCGGCCCGTCCTTCTTTCGAGGGGCGGGCCGATTCTTTTTGCCGAGTGCGCAGCCTGAGCGGTATGCTCTCGCTCGCCGGCCTAGGGCCGGTCGTGTCCCGTGGTCGCGGCTCGCGTCCCGTGGTGTCGTAAACTGGCACGTTTGGTGCAAGTTGCGCCTGCTACAGGAGTGTCCGGCGTTTCGAGCGGTCGCGCGATCGCGCGGTATCACAAGTGGTTACGCGGGCCCTGCCCACCGTGGCCGCGGCTTCGCCGGACCGAAGTCGACCATCCATCGACGCGGGCGGCCTGTTTTGGCCGCAATCCGCGGGTTATTTGGGATGAAAGAACCGATCATCAGGACTCACAACCGCGAGATCGACGATCTCTTCGAGCGTTACCGCCGTGCGCCCGGAAGCCACGTCTTCGCCCCCCTGGCGGACGCCTACCGAAAGCTGGGCCTGGTCGAAGAAGCGCTCGACATCTGTGCGCGCGGGCTGTCGGCCAACCCGCGCTATGCGAGTGGTTACGTCGTCCAGGGCAAGTGCCAGTACGACGCCGGTCGCGCCGACCGCGCGGAAGAGTCGTTCAAGAAGGTGCTCGAGATCGACGCCCAGAACCTGGTCGCGCTGCGTTACCTGGGGATCATTCGCGCGGGCTGTGGGGACTCCGATGGCGCGCGCGGTTACTTCGAGCGGATCTTGACGCTCGACCCGGGCGACAAGGACATCCTCCAGCGACTCGATGCCATCCGCGAGTCCGCGCCGGTGTCCGCGAACACGCTCGTCGAAGAGATCGAGCAGGTGCTCCAGCCCGAAGCGTCCAAGACGCCCACTATCGAGATTGTGAAGGAGCGCGTGGACGTGCGCGCCGAGAAGCGCGTCGAGCAACCGGCGCGCACGGCCGTCGAAGCCCGAACCGAAGACCGCAAGGTTCCCGCGGAGGACGTGATCGAGCTGCCCGAGGTGCGCGACGAGTTCGAGGGCTCTCCGATCGTGCTGGGCGACGACGATTCGGTGACCACCGAGTACATCGCGACGGTGACGCTCGCGGACATCTTCGCGTCCCAGGGGTACTCGGAGAAAGCGCTCAAGATCTACCACGACGTCTTGCGTCGGCAGCCGAACAACGACGACGTGCGCCGGAAGATAGCGGCCGTCGAGAAGGGCGAGCCGATAACGCGCCCGCTCGAGCTCGAGACGGATCGCGAGCACCCCCGCCCCGACGGGATCGCTCCCGTCGCGGCGCCGAGCGCGATCCCGCTGCCGGGACCGAATGCGACTGCCCCGCCGGCCGGCGCCTCGCCCGTGCCGACGACCCCCGCGGGGGCTGCTATCGATGAGGGGCGCAGCTACGAGCAGTTCAAGCGCTGGCTCCGCACCGTCTCCGACTGATTCGGCCCGTCCGTCCGCCGATTTCCCCCCGCCAAAGCCTCCTCGACCGGCGCGCTGCGGTCCAAACTTCGTGCTGGAAACCCCGGCTGTCCCGAATTAGAATCGGCGGCGAAAATCGGGACTGACCAAATCAGCTAATAATCACGAAATCAAGGAGATAGAGGAATGGCCGACACCAGCGATATCCGCAACGGGCTGATCATGAACATGGACGGCGAGTACTGGGCGATCCAGGAGTTCCTCCACGTCAAGCCCGGCAAGGGCGGGGCGTTCGTCCGCACCAAGATCAAGAACCTACTGACCGGCCAGGTCAAGGATCAGACCTTCCGCTCGGGCGAGAAGATCAACGAGGTCCGCGTGGTCCGGCAGCCGTTTCAATTCTTGTATGCGTCGGGCGGGCTCTACCACATGATGGACCGCGCGACCTACGAGCAGATCGAGTTGCCCGAGTCGCTGGTCGAGGACGCCAAGGAGTTTCTCAAGGAGAACATGAATCTCGACATTCTCATGGACGGCGACAAGGTGCTCGCCGTGGAGTTGCCCAACTTCGTGGAGATGGCGGTGACGAAGTCGGAGCCCGGTTTCCGCGGCGATACCGCGCGCGGCGGTTCCAAGCCGGCCACGCTGGAGTCCGGGTTGGTGGTCCAGGTGCCGTTGTTCGTGAACGAGGGCGACGTGGTTCGCGTCGACACTCGGACCGGCGAGTACGTGACGCGGGTATGACCGCGGCGTTCGCACGACCCGTTTCGACGACCGGAGGTGAAGATGCGTAAGGAAGAAATCGAAGAACTGATCCGCTTGGTCGAATCGAGCCAGATCAACGAGCTCGAGATCAACGAAGGGCGCAGGAAGATTCGTATCTCGAAGGGCGGCTCGGCGTCCGCGGCGGCGTTCGTGCCGGTGGCACCCGCCGCTCCCTCGGCGCCCCCGACGCGGTACGACGAGGCGGAGGAGGATATTGAAAGCCCGCGTGGCGAGGAGAAGCTGGCATCAAACTTGAAACAGATCAAGTCACCGATGGTCGGCACGTTCTACAGGTCGCCGGCTCCCGGCTCCGAGCCATTCACGGAAATTGGGCAAGCAGTGTCGGTGGGGCAGACGGTGTGCATCGTGGAGGCGATGAAGCTCATGAACGAGATCGGCTCGGACTACAACGGGGTCATTCGGCGGGTGTTGACCGAGAATGGCCAACCGGTGGAGTACGGGCAGCCGCTGTTTCTCGTTGAAACGAAATAAGTTAAATAGCGGAAAGGTCTCGGCAAATGAACATCAAGGTGCTCCTCGAGAAGATGATCGAGATGGGGGCCTCGGACCTCCACATCAAGCCGGGCATTCCGCCGGTCGTCCGCGTTAATGGCAAACTGCAACGGACCAACTTCCCGGCCCCCACTCCGCGCGAGATGGAAGAGGTGGCCCGGAAAATCCTGACCCCCCTCCAGCGCGAGAAATTCGAGAGCACCCGCGAGGTCGATTTTGCATTCGGGGTCACCGGTCTTGCACGCTTCCGCGCCAACTTCTACGTCCAGCGCAGTTCGATCGTGATGGTTTTCCGTCATGTCCCCGTCAATATCAAGCGCGTCGAAGAACTCATGCTGCCGCCGGTGATCGGCGAGTTGGCGCTGCGCCCGCGCGGCATGATCCTGGTGACGGGCACGGTGGGCAGCGGCAAGTCGACCACGCTGGCCGCGATGCTATCCACCGTCAATCAGAACCTAAATGCGTCCATCATCACCATCGAGGACCCCATCGAGTTTCTCCATCGCGACGACAAAAGCATCGTCAACCAGCGCGAGGTGGGCAGCGATACCGCGTCCTTCCACGACGCGCTGCGCCACATCCTGCGCCAGGACCCCAACGTCATCATGGTGGGTGAGATTCGCGACGCCGAGACCATGGAGATCGCGCTCAAGGCGGCCGACACCGGCCACCTCGTCATGAGCACGCTGCATACGGTGGACGCGCCGCAGACCATCAACCGCATCATCTCGTTCTTCCCGCCGCACCACCACCAGGAGATCCGCTACCTCCTGGCGTCGACGCTGCAGGCGGTCATCTCGCAGCGACTGGTGCGGCGCGCCGACGGCGCGGGGCGCGTGCCCGCCGTCGAAGTGCTGGTCACGACCGGTACCGTCCGCGAGTGCATCATCAACGCGGAGAAGACGCCGCTGTTGCACCAGGCGATGCGCGACGGTGTGACCACGCACCAGATGCAGACCTTCGACCAGGCGCTCATGAAGCTCTACCAGGACGGTATCATCACGCTCGACGACGCGCTGCGCGCGAGCTCGAAGCCGCACGAGTTGACGCTGCGCTTGAAGGGCATCCAGGCCACCAGCGACCAGGGCTGGAAGGGCTTCGAAAACGCCCCCCCGGAGGAGCCCACCCCGGCGGGGCGAAAGTAGGTTAACAAGACCTTCGGGGCTGTGTTAGCGTAGCCCCCATGTTCCAGAAGATCCTCGTCGCCAACCGGGGCGAGATCGCGTTGCGCGTGATGCGCGCGTGCAACGAAATGGGCATCCAGACCGTCGCCGTCCACAGCGAAGCCGATACCGACTCTCTGCACGTTCGCTTCGCCGACGAGGCCGTCTGCATCGGGCCCAACCTCCCCGGCGAGAGCTACCTCAATTTCAATCGCATCATCTCCGCGGCCGAAATCACGAGCGCGGAGGCCATCCATCCCGGCTACGGGTTCCTGTCCGAGAACGCCGAGTTCGCGGAGGCGGTGGTCTCGTGCGGCATCGGGTGGATCGGGCCGTCGCCGAGTGCCGTCGAGAAGATGGGCAACAAGTCGGTGGCCAAGGACACCATGAAGCAGGCCGGCCTGCCCGTGATCCCCGGCTCGGACGGCGCGGTCAACGAGGAGAAAGAGGCGCTGCGCATCGCCGAGGAGATCGGCTACCCGGTCATCATCAAGGCCGCCTCGGGCGGCGGGGGGCGCGGCATGCGCGTCGCGCGCGACCCCCAGGACCTGGCCAACGCGATTCTGATCGCGCGCGCCGAAGCCGAGAGCGCGTTCGGCGACGCCTCGGTGTACCTCGAGAAGTACCTGCCTACACCGCGTCACGTCGAAGTGCAACTGCTCGGCGATTCGCACGGCAACATCGTCCACATGGGCGAACGCGAATGCTCGATCCAGCGGCGCCACCAGAAGCTGATCGAAGAATCCCCGTGCGTGGCCTTGACGCCCGAGGTGCGCGAGCGTCTGCACGCCGCCGCGGTGCAAGGCGCGCGCGCGATGAACTACACCTCGGCGGGGACGATGGAGTTCCTGGTCCAGGGCGACGAGTTCTATTTCATGGAGATGAACACGCGCATCCAGGTCGAGCACCCGGTGTCGGAGATGGTAACGGGCCGCGACCTCATCAAGGAGATGATCGCGGTGGCGGCGGGGCAACCGCTCTCGTTCGCGCAGAAGGACGTGCGCTTCACGGGCCACGCCATCGAGTGCCGCATCAACGCGGAGGACCCGACGCGCGACTTCATGCCGTGCCCCGGCAAGATCGGATTCGTGCACCTTCCCGGCGGCATGGGCGTGCGCGTCGATTCGCACATCTACCAGGGCTACACCATCACGCCCTACTACGACTCGATGATCGCGAAAATCATCTGCCTGGGGCTCGACCGCGAGGAGGCAGTCCGCCGCATGATCCGTTCCCTGGAGGAATGTGTCGTTGACGGCGTGAAGAATACGATCGAGTTCCAGCGCGCGATTCTCTCCCACCCCCACTTCCAGCGCGGCGACTTGAGCACCAAGTTCCTCGATGGCTTCCAGTGGGACGGCAAGACACTGTCGCTGGGCGAGCCGGTGGTCGTGAAGTGACGTCGGCCGCCGGGAGGGTGGCGCGAGGAGCAGCCGTGACGGACCGGGCCCGAATCTTTCTCACCGTGTCGATGGCAGCGGTGGCCGCGTTCGTGACCGTCGCGCTGGCCACCACGCACGCGGGCGACTGGCCGTTCGATCGCACGGCGTCGCTGCGCGGTGTCGAGAACCACACGGGCCCGTTCGGGTCCGCGCTCGCGTTCGCGGCCACTGCACTGTTTGGACGCGCGCTCGCGTGGGTCATCCCGATCCTGCTGGCGTTCCTGTCGGTGTCGATCGCGCGCGACGCGGAGACGCCGGTCCGGCGCTTGGTACTCAAGGGCCTTCTGGCCGCCGTGCTCGCCAACGCGTTCTTCGCGGTCTCGCCGCTGTCGCGAGACGTGCCCGCGCTGCGGGGCGAACTCGGCGATCTGATCGCGTCGGGGCTGGCGTCGGTGTTCGGCGAGGTGGGCTCGGCCATCGTGCTGATCGCCAGTGTGTTGCTGATCGTGCTGGGCGAGGTGCACCGCGCGCGGTGGCTCGCGGGCGCGGCCTCGGCCTCGGCCTCGCGGGCGTCGGGATTGGTCGGGTCGCTGCGCGAGATGCTCGCGCGCCGGCGCTCGGTCGTAAACGACTACGTCAAGACGGCGGTGGCGCGATCGGCCGCGGGCTCGGAGCCCGACGCGACGGCGGCCGCGGAGGACTTGGGTCCGGCCCGCGCCGCGAGCCAGGCGGAGCGCTGGGTCGAGCCGTCCGCCCGCAAGGCCGCCGAACCCGACATCGCCATCTCGCGTCCGCGCGCGCGCGCGGAAGCCAAGCCGCGCGAAAAGAAGGCCGCGAAGGCGGACACCGGCGACCGCACCACACCGCTCGCGGACGCCTCGCTCCCGCCCATCTCCATCCTGGTGCACCCGCAGGAAGACGGCGCCGGCTTCACGCGCGAGGAGCTCAAGTCGTGGAGCGGGGTGCTGGAGGAGAAGCTCACCCAATTCGGCGTCGACGGCAAGGTGACCGCCGTGCACCACGGCCCCGTCGTCACCACCTTCGAGTTCGAGCCCGCCCCCGGCGTGCGAATCAAGGATATCGTCAGCCGCTCCGACGACTTGGCCCTCGCGATGCGGGCACGCAGCCTGCGCATGATCGCGCCCATACCCGGGCGCGCGTGCGTCGGCATCGAGATGCCCAACCCGCGCGGGCGCACGGTCTACCTGGCCGAAGTCTTGAGCGAAGTCACGGAGAAGCAGCGCACCAAGGGCATCGCCATCGGCTTGGGCGTCGACGTGGTGGGCCAGCCCTTCCTGATGAACCTGTGCGACGCGCCGCATCTCTTGATCGCCGGCACCACCGGGTCGGGCAAGAGCGTGTGCTTGAACACCATCTTGACCAGCATCCTGCTGCACTACCGTCCGTCCGACGTGCAGCTCTTGCTGGTCGACCCCAAGATGGTGGAGATGTCGCAGTACAACGGCATTCCGCACCTCATGCATCCGGTGATCACCGATCCCAAGGACGCCGCGCGCGTGCTCGAGTTCCTGGTGGGAGAGATGAGCCGGCGCAACGAGCTGTTCCGCCGCGAAGGGGTGCGCAACATCGACAGCTACAACGTCAAGATCGCGCTCGAGAAGTCCGAGAAGAAGGGCGACGATCTGCGCGAGCGTCTGGCCTACATCGTGTTGGTGGTGGACGAGCTCGGCGATTTGGCGCTCGCCAAGGGCGTCGACATCGAGTCGCTATTGACGCGCCTGGCCCAAATGGCGCGCGCGGCCGGGATCCACATGGTACTGGCGACGCAGCGGCCCTCCGTCGACGTGATCGTCGGCAAGACCAAGGCGAACTTCCCCACGCGCATCGCGTTCCGGGTCGCCACCAAGGTGGACTCGCGCACCATCATCGACGCCATCGGCGCCGACAAGCTGCTCGGCAAGGGCGATATGCTGTACATGGACTCGCACCACCCGCAGCCCGCGCGCCTGCACGGTGCGTGGGTGTCGGAGCCGGAGATCGAGCAGGTCATCGCGCATTGGAAGGCGTATCG
>DASPGK010000271.1:0-2876 GCA_035620655.1 Candidatus Krumholzibacteriia bacterium | reverse complement strand
GTCCGACCGGGCGGACGCGGCGGCCAACGTAGCCGCGTCCGCGCGCACGTTGCTGCACCTGGACTCGCTCACGATGCAATCGGGCACGGTCGACGGGGTCGGGCTCGCCCAAGTGTGGCGCGACCGGGCTCGTCCCGACCGCGATTGGTTCGACGACGAGGCCCTCGCGGTGCGCGTCGCCGGCCACGTCCTGCTCGACGGCCCCTCACCGCGCCGCCTCGTCGCCCGCGACCTCGCCGAGACCTACCGCGCGACGGGGAAGGTTCCCGCCGCCGACTACGACGGCGCCTTCATGATCGTGGTCGTCGACCGGGCACGGCGCCGCGTCGTCGTCGCCAACGACCGCGTGGGCGCGTTCCCGATTTACCTCGCGCGTCACGACCACGCCTTCGCGTTCGGCCCCGAGGCCAAGTCGGTACTGGCGGCCGCCGGCCTGCGGGCCCGCCTGCGCCCCGACGGGGTGGCCGGCCTGCTCACCTTCGGCTATTGCCTCGGCGCGACGACTCTCTTCGAGGGTGTTGCGCACCTGGAGCCGGCCAGCATCCTCACTCTCGACGTCGCATCGCTCGCGCACCGCATCGAGCGCTACTGGAACCTCCGTTTTGAACCCTCGCGCGCGCTGCGCCGCCGCTCGCACGCGGAGAACGCCCTGTACGAAACCCTGCTCGCCTCGCAGCGGCTGGTCTTGTGCGACCAGCCCGCGTCTTACGAGGTGATGCTCTCGGGCGGCCTCGACTCGCGCGGCGTGGTGGCGTTCGCGAACGTCTTGGGCAAGCTTCCGAGCCGCACGTTCACGTGGGGCGCGTCCGACGCGGTGCCCAAGTCCGACGCCTTCGTCGCGCGCCGTGTGGCCGAGCACTTTCGCGTACCGCACCGGTTCCTCTCTTATGACAGCGGGGAGTTCGTCGCCAATGCACGCGACTGGGTGTACGTCTCCGAGCTCGCCAACGACAACGTCGGTTGGTTCGCGGAAGGGCAGCCCACGCTCGCGAAGGTCTATCGCTCGGGCGCGGACTTCGCGATCGCGGGCGACGTGGTGTGGGATTCGGGCGGCTTCGCCTTCAGCGATATGGAGATGCGCCGGGCGGTACTCCCGCCCGCGCTCCCGGTACCGCTGGCCGCGTGCCTGACGCCGGACGCGGGCGCGGAATACCGCCGCCTCTACGATCACGAGATCGCGCAGGTGCTAGCGCGCTGCGACCACCGCGACCTCACCGACCGCAAGGAGTACTTGTACCTGTACGCGCGCGTTGCGCGCTACATCCTGTCGCTCGGGTACTACCGCGAGCACGCGATCGAGGTGCGCCGTCCGTTCTTGAGCAAGGCGGCGCTGGAGTTATTCGCCTCGCTGCCGCGGAATCACCGCGTCGAGAAAAATGCCTACGCGTCGATGCTGCACCATCGTTTCCCGGAGTTGATGGCGATTCCCGAGCAGTCCGTATGGAGCCTCCCCGACTGGGAGCGCGACGTGCGCCGGCCGGGTGCGGTGCGCGATCTCTGGATGCACTACACCGAGCGCGAGCGCGTCGCATCCGGCCCGCTGGCCGGCGTACTCGACGGCGACGCGTTCGCGGCCCGGCGCGACACGTTTTTCGCCGCGGTGCCGCCGCCCGCCGCCAAGCCGCCCCTCAAGGCGCGTTTCCCGCTGCGCGCCCGGGTGCTCCCGTTCGTCCAACGCCACCGTGCGATCGACAAACTGAGCCGCCTGGTTCGCGTGGGCCCCGGGTTCCTCCCGCGCTCGGACTTCGACCTCGTGCGCTGCGTCGTGCTGGTGTCGATGCTCGACGAGTCGCTGGATCGTTTCAGCTCCCCAGCCTCGCGTTGACAACGCGGCCCGTTCCGACCGAAGCTTCGCCCATGGGCCACGGGATCCCCGTCTTGATGTACCACAGCATCGGCCGCGTGCTGGCGGACTGGCACTGGGCCGTGCTGACCTTGCCCGCCCCGACCTTCGAAGACCACCTGCGTGCGTTAGCGCGGGGCGGATTCACGACGGTCGGGCTTCCCGAGCTATTCGAGTACATGTCCGGGCGGCGAACGCTGCCGGAGCGAACCGTGGTGCTCACCTTGGACGACGGGTATGTCGACAACTGGACCTACGCCGTACCGCTGCTGCGCCGCTACGGATTCTGCGCCACCGTCCTGGTGACACCGGAGTTCGTGGACCCGCGCGATCTTTTGCGTCCGACCCTGGAGGACGTGTGGGCGGGGCGCGGGAGCGAAACCGATCTCGAGGTTCGGGGTTTCATGACGTGGCGCGAGTTGGCTGCGGCGGCCGCGGATGGCGCGCTGTCGGTCGAGTCGCACGCCTTGACGCACACCTGGTACCCGACCTCGGCCGACGTGGTCGACTTCCATCACCCGGGCGACGCGCACTACTGGCTCGATTGGAATGCCGCGCCCGCCGAGAAGCCGTTCTACTTGCAGCACCTTGGAGAGAGCCGCGTGGCGTGGGGAACGCCGGTGTATCGGCACGCGAAGTCGCTCGCAGCGCGCGCGTACCACCCGGATCCCGGCGAAGGGGCGTACCTGATGACGCGCGCGGCCGAAGCCGGCGGCGAGCGGCTGTTTGCGCGTTCCGATTGGCGCGACGTGCTGAATCGCGCGCTGTCCGATTTCCGAGCCGATCACGGCGTGCGAGGCGAGCCGGAGAGCGACCGCGAACGGCGTGCGCGCTTCGAACGCGAGCTCGCGGGCTCGAAGCAAGCCATCGAGGCGCGACTGGGAAAGCCCGTGCGACACCTGGTGTGGCCCGGCGGCGGCTATTGCGACGAATCGATGGATATGGCTCTCACGATTTACGACTCGGTGACCTGGAGCGGGGTGGATCGCTGGACGCTGCGCAACCGGCCCGGGGAAGACCCGCGGCGGGTCAC
>DASPGK010000270.1:0-6001 GCA_035620655.1 Candidatus Krumholzibacteriia bacterium | reverse complement strand
ATAGTGCCGTCCAAGTCCATCACCAGGCGCCGCACGATCGAAAGACCGAGACCGGTGCCGTCGGGCTTCGTGGTGTAGAAGTCGTCGAAGATCTTCTCCCGCGTGGCCGCGTCCATACCGGCGCCGGTGTCCGCGACCGTCAATCGAATACGCGACTCACTGCGGTCGCGGTGCACGTACTCGGTGGTGATCGTCACGCGTCCCTTGCCGCCGAGGCTCTCGATCGCGTTGGCGACCAGATTCTCGACGATGCGTCGCACCGACACCTCGTCGCCCCACACGCTCGCGTTCCCCGCCAGTTTGGTCACGACTTCGATCTTGCCCGGGTCATTGCGATCTTTCGCGATGCGGCGGACCAGGTCGTTGACGTCGCAGCGCGTGCGGTCACCGCGGCGCGAGAGGCGCGCATAGCTGGTCGCGAGGTTCTCGAGGTAGGCAATGCTCGCATCCAGGGTGGCACTCCGCTCGTCGAAAGCGCCCGGCAGCTTCGCGGGGTCTTCTTTGGACTGCTGTGAGAGGTGCCGGAATACGTTACGAATCGGTGTGAGCCCGTTCTTGATGTCGTGATTCACCTGGCGTGCCAGGTCGCCGAAGGTGGCGCGGCGTTCGGCGTCCTTGAGCTCCACGGTGCTCTCGCGCAGTCGCGTCGTCAACCTGCTCAACGTCCCCGCGAGCAGGCCGATCTCATCCTTGCGACCGTTGGTGAAGTCGACGTCCAGGCGGTCGAGATCGATGCGCGACGTCTTCTCGGCCAGGTCGACGAGCGGGCGCGCGAGCCGCGACGCCATCCAAGTCGCCGCGAGAAGAGCTATCAGTGCCGCGAGCGCGATGGCGATGACGAACCACCGGTCGATGCTGGCGCGGAGCGCGCGCAACTCACTCGTGTCGTGCGCGACGTGGAACGTCGCGGTCGCGAGCGAATCCGCACCCGCGAACGGGATCGTCAACTGGCTAACGATCGCGTCACTCGTGGAGTCCGCGTTCGCCGCCAACGCGTCGTCCGGTATCGACAGCGAGACGCGAATTGCGTCGTCGCGTGCGAGGTCCTGGAGAAAGCGTGACTCCGCTTCGACCCCACCCACGAGCACGAAGCGCCGATTCCCCATTCGCACCGAGTCGACGCACGCCAGTGCGAGGAACGACCCGCTCGGCGTGCGCGCTCGAACCAGCGCGCTGCGTTCCGGCGCCTGGCCAAGCAGGCGCGGCAACATGGGATCGATGCGGTCGTAGTCGTTGCGAAAATGCCCCGAGCTCAAGATGCGACCTGATTCGTCCTGAATCTGCAGCATCGCGAGCCCCGCGACCGGCATCGTGTTGGACGCGTAGTCGAGCAGATAACGGCGCTCCTCCGGCCCCTCTGTCATCGCGGCACGACGGAAGCGATTGTCGGCGATGATCTCCTCCCCGATTTCGGCCAGTGCGGCGTGCACGCGCGCGCGCGAACGCTCGAGATCGTTCTCGACCACCACGACGAGCGCTTCGACCTGTCGTTCGTACTGCGCCGTGAGCCGCTGCGTCATCTCGCGGCGCACGAAAAGTCCGAGTGCCACGAGCGGGATCAACGTCGCGGCGAGAAAGCCCATGAGAAGGCGGGTGCGGAAGGTCATGGCTGAACCCCGCAGATTCGGAGGCCTCCGCGAACATCGGGGCGAACGTCGAAGCCAAAGCCATCCGGGCGTCGCGCTGCGAGCGCGAACGGTCGCGTCTTGACCAATGGGAGTATCGCCTCCCGTGGCCAGTCAGGACTCCTTGTCAGCCACGGTGCTGACGACGCGAGTCGACCGATCTCGGCGCAAATACGGGCCGGATCGAGTGAGACCGAGACGATGTACGCAAAATCGTCGCCGGCGGCGAGGCGTTCCGCCAGATCGTCGGACAAGACCCCGACGGAAACGAACAGCGCCTCGGCGCGCGGAAGGCGCGGGATGGCTTCTGCCAACGCGAGGGAATAGGCTTCAGGGCCATTCAAGAGTGCCACGATTCGGTCCGCGAGATCACGCGCAGTCGCATCACCGGCATTGTAGAGCACGCGTTGCGCCCGAGATTCCCGCACACCTGCAAGCGTCCCCACCGGCGCGTCGCAGCCCCGAACGATGGCTTCCCACTCGGCCAAGTGTAGAGCGTGCGCGTAGCGCGAGCTGACAGCATCGAGCGCCAAGGAAGAACGAATCGGGCTGGGGAGATCCGGGAGAGAATCGCCGCGCGCGAGTACGACGGCGCGGGCTGCGGAGAGCAGGAGGTAGCCACGATCGGGTGCCAGCGGCACGTCCTGGTAGCGGCCCAAACTGGCCGCGTATTCGATCGTGGCTCGATCGTCGAGGACGAGGAGATCGGCCGACAGGCGCCCTTCCTCGAGCAGGTCGCGAGGATCCGTGCCGCGCGCGTCGACGCACCGAATCACTGGGTCCCCGGCTTCGGCTGGCTGCAGTACGACGCTGCCGTCGTCGAAGGACTCGTCTGGCGCAAGCCGATAATAGCCTCGGGCCGCGCACGCGGTGTCGGCGGCGGCAGCGTCCTCGAGTTGACGAAACACGAAACGCGGCGGATCGACGCCGTCGAACAAAGCAACGACGATCGTGTCCGCCGGGATGCCGAGCGGCTGTAGCACCGCACAGGATGTGGGAGACTTGGGATCGACGGACATTGTTGCAGTCTTCGGCCCGCATCCCAACGCCGTCGCCAGCACGGCCGCACCGATCGAGGCAACTATGGAAGGAACTCGCATGGACCCAGACGCACCCCAGTCCCGAACTGCTGGCCTCAAATAACGACTCCGGGGCGCCGGGTGTCAATCCCGACATGGACTTGGCGCGACGATCGCCCCGGCGCCATCAGCCGCGACGTCTCCTTGAACACCGTGGGGTCGACGGAGGACCCTCGCATTCTGCGCCCCGCTATAATGAGGGTGGCGGGCGTAGAGTTCCTCGTGGCGGTCTGCGAGGGCGCTTGGTTCCCTCTCGAGAGGCATGATTGATGCACCTTCGCGCCAGCCCATGGAATCCACCGCCCATAACTGGAAGAGCCTGCGCAACGGAGTCATCGTCTCCGTCGTGATGCTCTATCTGATCGAGCCGTCCATGAAGCTAGCGGTTGAGCTCGCCCCGACGTTCGGTGGTCGCTTCTATCGTCTGGTTTGGGACCGCGCGGCCATGCAGGCCTCGATCGGTGGCGACTATTTGGACTTCGCGATGTTCGCGATCCTGTTTTCCGCCATCGTGGGTGCGTTCATCGGTCGCTTCGGCGCGGGCGCCGCGTTCCCGCGTCTGTTCGGCCGCAGGGGCGGGCGTAAGAGCACCGACTCGACGCTGGTACGCTGGGAGAAGCGATTCGTCGTGCTGTTGATGCTCTTGGTTGGACCCATCGCCGCAACCACGCTCCTGGTCGACTTCGCCGCGCAGCAGATGAAGCTCTCCTTCGACCGTCGCATCACGGTCCTCGCACCCGCGATCGACGAAGAGTCCGAAGAGCGCCTGCGCGCGCGCTTCGCGGGCCTTGCTGGCCGCGCGGACTATCAGAGTCTCAACGAGGAGATGGATCGCCTCGCGCGAACGACCGGCACCGACTTGCCGGAGCCGCTGCTGTAACCACTCGTGGTATGATGGCTACGACCTCCCCTCGGTCGACGCATGGCCATTAGCCGCACCTTCGCATTCCTGCTGATCCTGTTCGCCGTCGCGTGCGACGACGAATCGTCGTCCAGTAGCGCGTTCCCCCGGTGCGACCCCGACGCGTCGCCCACCCTGCTCGCCTCCAAGGTCGATGACGAGGACGGCGACGGTAATCCGCTCGACGAGGACTTCCCCGACATCGACGACGAGGACGACGACATCGCGGACCACGCGTGGGTGCGCGATCGTGCGGGCGTCTACCACCTCTTCTTCCACAGCGAGAGCCTCTATCACCCCAATCAAATCGAGCACTACACGACGCGCGACTTCCAGCGCCTGGAGTACGTCGGCGTCGCGCTGACGGTCGAACCGGGCGCGTGGGACGCAGACGCGTTGTGGGCGCCGCACGTCGTCGAGCACGGCGGCGTCTATTACATGTTCTATACCGGGGTCTCGGGCAACAACGGACCCGACGCCGTCCAACGCATCGGCCTCGCCACGTCGAAGAACCTCGTGACGTGGACGCGCGCCCCCGTCAATCGGTGTGCAGGGACGAGCGGCGACGGCTGCATCTACGAGTGCGACGAGACCTGGACGACGTGGGGCGACGTGGGCGGCGCGTACGACCACCAGTGCCGCGACCCATTCGTGATGTGGGACGACGAGAGCGGTCGCTGGCTCATGTTCGTGACCGCGAAGAGCACGAACGGCTTCGGCGTGGTCACGGTGGCGGGCGCGGAAGAGCTTTCGAATTGGAGCGGCGAGGGCTTCATCGACGCCACACGCCGTCTCGCGAGCGGCACCGACGGCCAGACCGCCGGCGGGCAAGCCGAGAATCCCTTCGTCGTCACCACCGACGATACCTACTATTTGCTCTTCTCGGATTGGCAGGATACCGAAGACAGCGTGACGGTCGCGCCGTACCGCACCGTCGTTCAATACGCGACATCGGCGTCGCTCGCCATCGATGACGCCGGCAGCGCGAATTGGATCTACCGCGGTTACACGCCCGACCCCGGTGTCAACGCCATCGAGGTGATCGAGTTTCGGCGCGGCAGCGGGAGGCGGTGGCTCATGTCGCAGAGCATCTCGAGCCCGCGCTCGGGCTTCCCCAAGCCGCAGCGGCGTCAGCTCTGGATGCGGTGCGCGACCTTCGAGGACGAACTCATCGAGACGTCGAACTGGGGGTTGGTTGCCAACAGCTCGGGCGTGACCGCCGTCGGTCGCTGAAGACGCGCCGCTAGGCCCTCTCCGTTGTCCGCTTGAGCTCGCGCGAGTGGCGGTACAATTCCTCGAGGTTCATCCGCTTCAAGAACACGAAGCCGCGCGTGGCGCGGATCAAGGGGCTGGGGTGTTCGTCGAAGTACTCGCGGCCCAGGCAGGTCTTGAGGGTCTGGTACTGCTCGACCTGGATCTTCTGCGCCAGCTCGGAGAAGGGGCCGTCGTGCTCGTAGCTCGGGAACGACGCGTCTTTCTGCGACGCGAACGTGTTCATGAAGGCGCTGTGCTGGAGCGAGAACATGTTGAGCGACACCGGGACGAAGATGTCCGCCTCGCTGGGCTCGAAGCGATACCATACGTTGCGATACCCGAGCACGGTGATCTCCGCCAACCCCGCTTCCTTCTCGTATATCTTGAGCGACTCGGTGATCGCCTGCAGCACCTTGTAGTGGGTGTCGGGGCCGCTCGCTTCCGGGTCGAGGGCCAGCGTGATCACGTCGGGTCTGGTCTCGCGCAGCAAGTTGGTGATGGGCGGCGTGTCGCGGTCGCGCGTCGGCTCGTCGGGAAAGATGTCGCCCGTGTAGAAACCGAGCCGCAGGTGGCGAACCGAATCGCCCTTCCAGCCGAAGTATCCCCACAGGCATTCCGCTTCCCATTCGCGACACATACCCTTCAACCGTTGCACGTAGTCCGGATCCTTCATGCCCGGATACGCCGTCTCGAAGTAGTCCATCAACTCTTCGACACGGTCCGCGATTTTCTCCGCGTCCTTCACTTCGAACAACCCGACCAGGTTGCGATACATGCGCCGCATCTCGCCTTCGTCCAGCATGGTGCGTCTGCCCGCCGCCACGCCGTCGAGGTAGTGCCACACGTCGGCGTTGCGAAAACCCGCGTGGTCGGGGTCGAAGTACCCCTGCGACGAAAGAGTCGCGAACATGGGCGTTTCGAGGAACTCGAGCAGCTTGTCGCACTGGGCGAGCATGAAGTGGTTGGTGACCGCGGTAAAGCCGCTGGTCAGGGTGGCGAAGGTGTGCTGCGTGCTGTGCTCGCGCATGTGTCGCACGATCAGCGGTAAGCACCCGAGCATGAGGTCGTCGTGGTGCGGCTCGGTGTGCAGGAACTTCGCGCCTTTGAACGGTTGCGTGCCGGCGTCGATCTTTTCCTTCAAG
>DASPGK010000269.1:0-4064 GCA_035620655.1 Candidatus Krumholzibacteriia bacterium | reverse complement strand
GTTGTCGCCCTTGTGGCAGTGGGTGCAGCGCACGTTGAGCGCCATCGAGAACCCGCGCATGATGCCGACGAGCTCCGCCTTCTGGATGTCCTTCGGTAGCACCTTGAGGTTGGTGAACGTATCGGGGATCTGGGCTGGGGCCGGAACCGCGATCCAAGCCGCGGCGAATACCATGACAACTGCGAGGAGTCGAGGCATCGAACACTCCTTTCGAACACGGCGTGGGGAACCGCCATTGAACGCGCAATGAGCACGCCGAGTCAAGCGTGGTGCGCACGTCGGCCCGCGTGGTAGATTTCGCGCATGAACGTCGCGGTACTGATCAGCATCCTCTACGGCGATGCGCGGGGGTACCGGCGCCGGGCGATCCGCCGGCGCGTCGGAGCCAACCAGCGCCTGTCCTACGACGAACTTACGGGTTTGGGGGAGCGAGAGTTTCTCGGGCACGTCTATCGATCGATCGCGCGCTTTCCCTACTATGCGGAGCGCGTGAAGGCGCACCGCGGGTCGATCCCCAAGCCGGGCGAGCCCTTGCGCCCCGAGGAGCTGCCGGTCTGGACGCGCCACGACCAGCGCGAGTTCTTCGCCCAGCAGGAGCGCCCCGCCGATTCGATGTTCGCGCACCAGACCAGCGGCTCGACCTCGCTCCCGATTCGGTTCCATATCACGCGCGAGAGCTGGGAGTGGCGCAACGCCATCGTCGACCGCGCGTACGCGTGGGCGCACGCCGAGGAGGGACGCAAGAGCCTGTACGTGTGGGCCGCCGACCAGAAGCGGCCGGACTTCAAGCAGCGCGTCAAGCACGGCGTCCACATGGCGCTCCAACGCCGCGTCCAATTCGACGCCTTCCAGCAGTTCGGAGACGCCGAGCGCGAGGCGTGCGTGCGCCTCATCAATCGGTTCCGGCCCCACGCGATCGTCGGTTACACCGGCCAGCTCGTCGACATCGCGCGCTACGTCCGCGACCACCCGGGGCTTCTTACCTGGAAGGCGAAGACGCTCGTCAATGCGGCCGAAGGACTGCAGCCGGGGCAGCGCGAATTGCTGCAGCGGTACCTGGTCGAGGAAGTGTTCCTCTCGTATGGGTGCCGCGAGTTCATGAGCATCGGCATGGAATGCGATCGCCACGTGGGATATCACCTGAACACCGACAACCTGCTGGTCGAAGTGGTGGGCGACGACGGGATGCGGGTGACGCCCGGCCAAGAGGGCCGCATCGTGGTCACCGACTTCCACAACGGGGCGACACCGTTCATTCGATACGAGATCGGAGACATTGGAATCATGGCACCGACCGACGAGCGTTGCGCGTGCGGCAAGCCGTTCCCGCTCCTCAAGTCGGTGGACGGACGACTGCAGGATGTCATTCAAACTTCGAATGGACCGATCAGCGCGTTGTACATCACGTACACGATGCGCCAGTTCGACGACTGGATCGAAGGCTACCAGGTGGTCCAGGACACGAAGGACCGCGTGAAGGTGCGGCTGCTCACCAAGAGCGAGCTCACCCCCGAGCGTTTAGGCCCGGTCGAAGCCCTGCTCCGGAAGAAGCTCGGCCCGTCGATGACGATCGAGTTCGAGCGGGCGCGCGAGCTCACGCGGCGGCGTAGCGGCAAGGTGGCCTTGGTGATCTCATCGATCGAGGCAACTCAGCCCGCGACAGGCACGTAGACAACTGAGGCGACGCCTTCTACAATAGCCCGATTCTCCCCCGAACCCGGAGTTGAAAAACCGTTGACCAAGACCCTACAGCCCGAAGACGTCATCGCCCAATACCGCGTCGTCGGACCGCTCGGTGCGGGCGGCATGGGCGAGGTATACCTCGCGCAGGACCAGAGCCTCGAGCGTAACGTCGCGCTCAAAGTATTGCCGCCCGACCTCGTGCGCAGCGAAGACCGCGTGCGCCGCTTCGTTCAAGAGGCCAAGTCGGCGTCGTCCTTGAACCATCCCAACATCGTCACCATCTACGAGATCGGGAACGAGAAGGTCAAATCGAGCAGCGGCTCGGAGAGCGGTCCGCTCCAGTTCATCTCGATGGAGCTGGTGAGCGGGAAGACGCTGGGTGCGAAGATCCACGACGAAAGGACCGACCTGCGCACGTTGCTCGGCTACCTCGCGCAGGCCGCCGAGGGCATCGCGAAGGCGCACGCGGCCGGCATCGTCCACCGCGACTTGAAGCCGGGCAACATCATGATCTCCGACGACGGCTTCGCGAAGGTGCTCGACTTCGGGCTGGCGAAGCTGACCGAGAAGCGGCTGGAATCGGCGTCCGCCACCGCGATGACAGAAATCGCCGATCTCACGAGCGAAGGAGCGGTGCTCGGCACCGTGCACTACATGTCGCCCGAGCAGGTGCAGGCCAAGTCGGTCGACCATCGGTCGGATATCTTCTCCTTCGGTTGCTTGCTCTACGAAGCGGCCACGCGCCGGCGTCCGTTCGTGGCCGAGTCGAACGTGGAGACGATGCACAAGATCCTCAACGAGAAGCCGACACCGGTCGAGGATCTGAACCCGCAGGCCCCGGCCGAGCTGCGGCGGCTGATTCGCCGCTGTCTCGCCAAGGCCCCCGACCAGCGCCTGCAGTCGATGAAGGACCTCGCGATCGAATTGCGCGAGATCGTCGACGAGTACGAGGCGCTGTCCGCTTCGGCGACGTCGGCGACGACCACGGGAAAGACGCCCCCGATCGTGGCGCGCAAGTCGCGCCGGTTCTCGCCGCTGGTCGCGGGCGCGATCTTGATCGGCGTACTCGGCATCGGATACGGAATCTGGAGCGCCGGGCGCCGCGGAGACCAGGGCGCCAATCCCTTCGAGAACATGCGGGCCGTGACGCAGACCAGCCGCGGCGACGTGAACTTCAGCGCGCTCTCTCGCGACGGCCGCTACCTCGCGTACATCGCGGGGGCCGCCGGGCGTTCGACGCTGCGCGTGCGCCAAGTCGCGACCGGCAGCGACGTCGAAATCCTGCCCCTCGCGAACGTCGCCATCGAGTCGCCGAGCTTCTCGCCCGACGGCAACTACCTGTTCTACTTGAAGCGCCTCCCGGAGCAGCCCAACTATCGAACGCTGATGCGCGTGCCGTCGTTGGGCGGGTCCGAGGAGCAGAAGGGTTTCGACGTCGATTCGCGCGTCACCTTCTCGCCCGACGGCAAGCGCGTGTGCTTCATGCGCGGGGTTCCGCAGGAATCGCGCTCCGCGCTGGTCGTGCTCGACATCGATGGGGGCGCCGAGCGCGAGCTGGCCAATGTCTACCGGCCCGAAGTGATCTCGGGGGTGCCGTCGTGGTCGCCGGATGGAAAGCGCGTCGGTGTTTTCATAATTCAGCAGGTTCCGACGGCTCGCTCGATCCTGATCATGTTCGACGCGGAGTCCGGGAAGCGCGAGGACTTCTTCGTCCAGAAAGACGCGTTTTTCACCGACCTGGCGTGGATGCCGGACGGACGCGGCCTCGTCGCCGCCGGAACGGTGCTGAAAGACGGCGTGAGCAGCGCCGTGTACGTCATCACGTATCCGCGCGGCGAGCTGCGCCGCGTGACCAACGATTTCAACCAGTACTCGCAGGTCTCGACTTCGAGTGGCAGCGGCGCCATCGGGGCGGTGCGCGTGAGCCAGGTGACGAATCTCTTCGTGGCCGATCCGGCGGATGGGAGCACGAGACGACTAACCTCCGCGACCAGCCCCGAGCACTCGCAGTTCGGCTTCGACCTGACCGCCGACCGCGTCGTGTTCCTCGCGGCCCACGACCGTCGCCTCGGCATCTCGTCGATTCCGTTCGAGGGCGGCGAGCCACGCCGCATCGCGGTGGGCCCCGGTCACGCGACGAGCCTTGTAGTGCGCGGCGACCGCGTGGTCTTCGAGCGCTACGACGACGACGGGCAACAACACATCTGGCGCATCAAGCTCGACGGCACCGGGCTGGCGCAGTTGACGAGCGGCGGGGGCGAAAACCTGCTGGACGTGTCGCGGGATGGGACGCTGGTTACGTATTCACGCGCCGACTCGACGCACGGCGTGTGGCTCGTTTCGGCCGACGGCGGGGAGCCGAGGTCGCTCGACGCGAGTGC
>DASPGK010000268.1:0-4400 GCA_035620655.1 Candidatus Krumholzibacteriia bacterium | reverse complement strand
ACACGCCCATGTCGGCGTACAATCTGGTGCAGGCGTGCGAAGCCGCGGGCCTTCCGCCCGGTGTCGTCAATCTCGTCACCGGCGACGGTGTCGGCGTCGGCGGGCGGCTGGTCGAGCACCCCGACGTGCGCGTGATCTCCTTCACCGGCTCGTCGGCGGTCGGGCGCCGCATCGCGGAGTCGTGCGGCCGCACGCTCAAGCGCGTCGCGCTGGAACTCGGCGGCAAGAACGCGCAGATCGTCATGGACGACGCCGACCTGGACCTCGCGATCGACGGCGTGCTGTGGGGCGCTTTCGGCACCGCGGGCCAGCGTTGCACGGCGACCAGCCGCTTGATCCTCCACAAGCCGATCAAGAAGAAGGTCCTGGATATGCTGGTCGAGCGCGTCAAGACGCTGAAGCTCGGCAACGGGCTGGACGAGTCCGTGCAGGTGGGGCCGATGGTGAGCAAGGTGCAGCGCGAAGGTGTGCACCGCTATGTCGAGATCGGGAAGAACGAGGACCGCGCGCGCCTGGTGTGCGGCGGCGAGTTCTACGCCAAGGGCGAGTGCGAAAAGGGCTGGTTCTACGCACCCACCATCTTCGACAGTGTTACGCGCACCATGCGCATCGCGCGCGAGGAGATCTTCGGGCCCGTGCTGGCGGTGATCGAGGCCAACGACCTCGACGACGCGATCTCCATCTTGAACGACACGCCCTACGGCCTTTCGAGCTCGATCTACACGCGCGACGTCAACCAGGCGTTCCGCGCCATCCGCGACATCGAGGCCGGCATCACCTACGTCAACGGCCCCACCATCGGCGCCGAGGTCCAGCTCCCGTTCGGCGGGGTCAAGGACACCGGCAACGGCCACCGTGAGGCGTCGCACACCGTGCTCGACATCTTCACGGAGTGGAAGTCGGTCTACGTGGACTACAGCGGCCGCTTGCAGCGCGCACAAATCGACACCGAGTCGGCGGAGTAGGGCCGTGACGGCGGCGCGGGCGGTTCGGAGCAAGAAGTACGTGTACCACTTCGGCGCCCCGCGCGCCGAGGGTGCGGCCGCGATGCGCGACCTCCTGGGCGGCAAGGGCGCCAACGTCGCCGAGATGGCCAACCTCGGTGTGCCCGTGCCGCCCGGCTTCACGATCACCACGGAAGCGTGCGCACACTTCATGGGGCACGCGGGGGGATACCCCCCGGGCTTGCACGACGAAGTCGCCGAGCACCTGCATCTCCTCGAGAAGGAATCCGGCAAGCAATTCGGATCGATCGAGAACCCGCTGTTGGTCTCGGTTCGCTCGGGCGCGCGCGCGTCCATGCCGGGCATGATGGACACCGTGCTCAACCTGGGGCTCAACGACGAGACCGTGCGGGGACTCGCCGCGCGCACCGGCAACGCCCGCTTCGCCTTCGATAGCTATCGCCGCTTCATCCAGATGTACGCCGACGTCGTGATGGGCGTCCCCTCGGGCCTGTTCGAAGAAGTGCTCGCGAAGAAGCGGGTCGCACTCGGCGTGTCGGCGGACAATCAACTCGACGCGAGCGCCCTTGCCGAACTGGTGGATGCGTTTCGCGAGATCGTTCGCGACGCCTCCGGCGTCGCGTTCCCTCACGACCCCGACGCGCAGCTGTGGGGTGCGGTGGCGGCGGTGTTCAAGTCATGGAATTCGCCGCGCGCGGTCTCCTACCGCGCCATGTACCACTACCCCGACCACTGGGGCACCGCGGTCAACGTGCAGGCGATGGTGTTCGGCAACATGGGCGACGACTGCGCGACCGGGGTCGCGTTTACCCGCGACCCGTCTTCGGGCGAGAAGCGTTTCTTCGGCGAGTACTTGGTCAACGCCCAGGGCGAGGACGTCGTGGCGGGGATTCGCACGCCGCTCCCCGTCGACGGCTCTCCCGAGAGCCTGGAAGCGCGCATGCCCGCGATATATCGCGAGCTGGTCGAGGTGGCGGGCAAGCTCGAGCACCATTTCACCGACGTGCAAGACGTCGAGTTCACCGTCGAATCGGGACGGCTGTGGATGCTGCAGACCCGCAACGCCAAGCGCACGGGGCGCGCAGCCGTGCGCATCGCCGTCGACATGGTCGAAGAAGGACTGATCGACGTGCGCACGGCGATGAAGCGCGTGGCACCGGAGCAGATCGATCAGTTGTTGCACCCGACGATCGACCCCGAGCGCGCCCCCGAGCCCATCGCGAAGGGGTTGCCGGCCTCACCCGGGGCGGCTTCGGGCCGCGTCGTGTTCGCGGTCGAGCGCGCGGTCGAGATGGCGAAGGAGGGCGAAGCGGTGGTGCTGGTGCGCAACGAGACCTCGCCCGAGGACATCGACGGGATGAAGGTCGCGCGCGCCATTCTCACCGCCACCGGCGGGATGTCGTCGCACGCCGCGCTAGTCGCGCGCGGGATGGGGAAGTGCTGTGTGGTGGGCTGCTCGGCCCTGCAGGTCGACTACGGGGCGCGCGAGTTCCGAGTCAACGGACGCGCGTTCCGGGAAGGCGACGAGATCACGGTGGAAGGGAGCACGGGCAAGGTGTACGCGGGCCGCATCCCGACCATGCGCGCCGAGCTCGACCGCACCTTCGAGCGCTTCATGGAATGGGTCGATTCGGTGCGCCGTCTGGGCGTGCGCGCCAACGCCGACACACCGGAAGACGCCGTCACCGCGCGCCGCTTCGGCGCGGAGGGCATCGGCCTGTGCCGCACCGAGCACATGTTCTTCCGCGAGGACCGCATCGACTGGGTCCGCCGCATGATTCTCGCCGCCACCCGCGAGGAGCGCGTGGCGGCCCTCGAGAAGATCCTGCCCATGCAGCGCGAGGACTTCGCGGGCGTGTTCAAGGCCATGGACGGTTACCCCGTCACGATTCGATTGCTCGACCCGCCCCTGCACGAGTTCGTGCCCACCCAGCCCGACGAAGTCGAGGCCCTTTCGCGCCGCATCGGCGTCGACGTCGCGGTGCTCGAGGCCAAGATTCGCGCGCTGCACGAGTTCAACCCGATGCTCGGCCACCGCGGCTGCCGGCTCGGTATCACCTTCCCCGAGGTGTACGAGATGCAGGTGCGGGCCATCATCGAGGCGGCGTGCGCGATGCAGAAGGACGGGGTGGACGTGAGGCCCGAGATCATGATTCCGCTCGTGGGACTGAAGGCCGAGCTCGCGCGCATGCGTGAGCTGGTGGTGAAAGAGGCCGACCGCGTGCTCGCGTCCAAGCGCGCCAAGATCGACTACACGGTCGGCACCATGATCGAGGTGCCGCGCGCGGCATTGACCGCGGGCGAGATCGCGACCGTGGCGGACTTCTTTTCCTTCGGTACCAACGATCTCACCCAGATGACGTTCGGATTTTCCCGCGACGACGCGGCCAAGTTCCTGGTTCACTACGTCGAGGAGGGAATTCTCCCGCGCGACCCCTTCGAGACCATCGACGTGGACGGCGTGGGGCGCCTGGTGCGCCTGGCGACCGACGAAGGCCGCCGCGCCAAGCCCGAGCTCAAGGTGGGCGTGTGCGGCGAGCACGGCGGCGACCCCGCGTCGGTCCGTTTCATGCACGACGCGGGCCTCGACTACGTGAGCTGCTCGCCCTATCGCGTGCCGGTCGCGCGCCTGGCGGCCGCGCAAGCCGCCCTTTGATTTCTCCTCGCGTCGACCGCGTCGTGCGCGAAGGCGTGCTGGCTTCGCTCGCGACCGCCGTGGTCGCGGCCGCGCTCGGCGCACTCTGGCTCTTTGCGACCCGCGTCGCCAGTGATCCGCCGGCGTCCCGCTTCGTCGTATGGACGCTCGCGGGTGGAGTCGCGACCGCCGTGCTCGCCGTGGCGATGTCGCGGTTGTTCGGTCGCGGGAGCGAGCGACTCACGTCTCTCGGTCTGCCCAACGCGCTCACCCTCGCGCGCCTGGTGCTGATCGCACCCACCGTCGTCCTCTTGCTCGACGCCCGCTACCCCGAAGCGCTCGTGTGTTATTTCGTGCTTTTCGCCACCGACGTGGCGGATGGCATCGTCGCTCGACGGCGTGGGACCGTGAGCGAGTTCGGCGTAGTCGCCGACCCCCTGGCCGACGTGCTCTCCACCTTCGCGATCTTCACCGTCTTTCTCGTGCGGGGATGGTGCCCACTTTGGCTATACGCCCTGCTCTCGGCCCGCTACGCCATGCTGTTCGTGGGATCTTTTTTCCTATTCCTGGCCAGCGGGCCCTTTACGTTCCGGGCCACGGTGCCCGGCAAGATCGTCGGGGTGGTCCAGGCCTTCGGCGCCTGCCTCGTCATCGGGGGAGCCATGGCGGGCGGGCTCGACCCCGCGATTGAGAAGGTGCTATTTGCTTTTCTCGGTATCGGATTTGCATCTATAGTGCTTTCTCAAGCAGTCATCGGTTGGAGGTTGGCACGGCGGACGGTGTCGCCCAGTGGACCTACG
>DASPGK010000267.1:0-9992 GCA_035620655.1 Candidatus Krumholzibacteriia bacterium | reverse complement strand
GCTCGCCAAGATGGGACTCGTGCCGCAAGGCGACATGACGTGGCAGGAGCGCATACAAAGCGAGTTCGTCGAGGCGAGCGGCCGGCTCTACGCGGGCCAGTCCAGCACCTTCGCGGCCGTCATGGCGCGCGAAGGCTCCTTCGAGCTCGTTTTCCTCTCGGAACTCGGCGACGGCACCTGGCTCGCCACCGGGTTCGCCGACGAGATCGACCGCGAGCTCGTGACGGTGAGCGCCGACGGACACGTCCTTACTCACCCGCGCGTCCGGATCGAGAACCGGGACGAGCCGGTGGCGAAGATCGCGGCGGCCCACCAGGCGAAGCTGCGCAAGCCGCCCGCGCCGCCGAAGGCCGCGCCGACCGACCCGGCGTCGGTCCGCGGCGCCTTCGACCGGTTCCTGACGGCGGTCTACGGGTAGACGCGCCGGTTATCCCCACAATTCCAGCCGCGCCCGCGACAGTCTCGTTGCCGTGCCGCGCGCTCCGTGCTAAGGTGTCTGGCGATACCTGCAACGGAGACGCTAAATGCCTGTCATTCGCATACTTCCAGACGATGTAG
This sequence comes from Candidatus Krumholzibacteriia bacterium, assembly GCA_035620655.1. Taxonomy (GTDB): domain Bacteria; phylum Krumholzibacteriota; class Krumholzibacteriia; order WVZY01; family JAKEHA01; genus JAKEHA01. Next base: position 9,434 of record DASPGK010000267.1, on the reverse strand, counting down.
CGCGCCGGATCGCGGCCGGAGAAGTGGTCGAGCGGCCGGCCTCGGTGGTCAAGGAGCTCTTCGAGAACGCGGTCGACGCGGGGGCGAAATCGATCACCGTGACCGTGTCTGGCGGCGGCGACGCGCTGATCGAGATTCGCGACGACGGCACCGGCATGGCGCGCGAGGACGTCGAGCTGGCGCCTCGCAACTTCGCGACCAGCAAGATCCACGACGCCGACGACCTCCATCGCATCGCGAGCTACGGCTTCCGCGGCGAGGCCCTGGCCAGCATCTCGTCGGTTTCGCGCTTCGAGATCGTGTCCAGCGCGGCCACGACAGGCGAAGGCTGGCGCATCAAGGTGGAAGGGAAGTCGATCGTCGAGAGTGCTCCCGCGCCGCACGCGCGCGGAACGACGGTGCGCGTGCGCGATCTCTTCTTCAATACGCCCGCGCGCAAGCGCTTCTTGAAGTCGTCGATCACCGAACGGCGCCGCATCCTGGAGACGATTCTCTCGTTTGCGTTGATCCTGCCCGAGGTCGAAATCCATTACATCGACGACGGCCGTCACGTCCTGGACTTCCTCCCCGCGCGCAGCTGGCGCGAGCGCGTCGCCGCCGTCTTGGGGGCGAGTGTGATGCGCCACATGGTCGACGTCGACGCGCAGTCGGGAGCGCTCCGCGTCCAGGGCTTCGTGAGTCTGCCCTCGCACACGCGCGGCAATCGCTTCAGCCAGTTCATCTTCGTCAACCAGCGCGCGGTGCGCGAGCGCACGCTGGTGCACGCGCTCCAGGACGCGTATCGAAACGTGATTCCGTACAAGCGTTACCCGGTGGCCGTGCTCTCGCTGACCATGCCGCCCGGCGAGGTCGACGTCAACGTCCACCCGAGCAAGCTCGAGGTGCGCGTCCAGAATGAGCGAGCGGTGTTCGCCGCGGTTCGGCAGGCCATCAAGACCGCGCTTTCGTCCAAGAGCGAGAACGTGCTGGCGGTGGCGCGGGCCGCGCGCGCGGCGGACGACGCAGGCGTGGTATCTCCGCGCGCGGGTGCGTGGGCCACGTCGTCGGGCGAAACCCGGCACGCGGGTTCGCAAGCGCGCGTTCCCGCCGGCGTACCCGGTCTGCAGGGCTTGGAAGGAGCGGTGAGTTCGAACGATCGCATCCGCGACGCTTTCGCCGACTACGTCGCGCGGCGCGCGTCGGCGGCCCCGGCCCCCGAGGAGGCGAAGGCGGCCGAGCTCGCGCTCGGCACGGTCGAAGCGCCCGCACCGCCGGAGACGGCACCGCAGGTCGCACCCGCGGACGACGCGCTGTATTGGCAGTTCAACCACACGTTCATCTTCATTCAAGTGCGCGGCGGCGTGGTCGTCATCGACCAGCACGCCGCCCACGAGCGCATCCTCTTCGACCGCGGCATGCGCCAACTGGAAGGCTCGTCGCCGCCGTCGCAGCAGATTCTGTTCAGCATTCCGATCGAGCTGTCTCTGCGCGAGCTCGAGGTGTTTCGATCCTCGAAGGACGTCTTCAATCGTCTCGGCTTCACGCTGGAACCCTTCGGCGGGACCAGCATCCTCGTGCGCGGCTACCCGCAGGGCATCAAGAATTGGTCCGAAGGGCGGCTCTTGCTGCAGATCTTCGACGACATCCTGGCCGACCGCGCGCCCGGCGACACGCAGACCGAGAAACTGGTGGCGAGCTACGCGTGCCGCAGCGCCATCAAGGCGGGGCAGAAGCTCTCGGTCGACGAAATGAAGCTGCTCGCCGACCAGTTGTTCGCGGCCGACCACCCGTATTCGTGTCCGCACGGCCGGCCGACCATCCACCGTCTCTCAGTCGACGAAGTCGCGCGCTGGTTCCACCGGCGCTAGGGCCGCCTCGCGGCGAACCCGGGCACGGTGCACATGCCCACACCCATTCGAGCGATTGCCATCATGGGGGCGACGGCCACCGGCAAATCGGCGCTGGCGATGTCGCTGGCGCTCGACTTCGGCGGCGAGATCGTCTCCATGGATTCGCGTCAAGTGTACCGCGGCTTCGACGTCGGGACCGGGAAAGTCTCGCGCGACGAGCGTGCGCCCGTGCCGCACCACCTGATCGACGTCGCCGACCCGGACCAATGGTGGAGCGCGGGGCGTCACGCCGCGCTCGCCGAGCGCGCGGTGCGAGAGATCGCGGGGCGCGATCGCGTGCCCCTGCTGGTGGGCGGAACCGGCCTCTACTTTCGCGCGCTCTTCGGCGGACTGGTCGACGTCGTGATTCCCGCCGACGAGCTCGCGCGCATCCGCGCCGGCTTTGCCGGTCAAGAGACGCGCGCCCTGTACGATCATTTGCTGCACGAGGACCCCGCGCGCGCCCGCGAGCTCTCGGTCAACGACCGCGTGCGCATCACGCGGGCGCTGGAGCTGTTGCTCTACACCGGGGTGCGGCCGAGCGAGTTGTATGCGCGTCAGCGGGAAGCGGGTGACGACGTAGCGTACCTGAAGCTCGTGCTGTCGATGCCGCGGGAGCGCCTGCGCCAACGCATCGCCGAGCGCACGCGCGCGCTCTTCGCGGCGGGGTGGCCCGCCGAAGTGGAGCGCCTCCTCGCGTCGGGTGTATCCTCGGAGGCGCCGGCGATGAACGGCCTGGGCTACCGCGCGATCGCGCGGGCCGTCGACGCCGGGGTCGACCCCGCGTCGTGTCTCGACGACGTCGTCCAGGAAACGCAGCAGTACGCCAAACGCCAGGAGACCTTCTTTCGGAGCGAGAAGGACGCCGTCTGGGTCGACGTCTCGGAAGCGGGTTGGGAGGCCGGGGTCGAGGCGCGCGTCGGCGCCTTTGTGGGCTTGCCGCCGGGCCGGAGCAAGGCTCAATAACAACTTGACACGATATGTCTAAGATGCTTTTATCACAGCACGTTAGGAGAGCGGGCATAACTCAGTTGGTAGAGTATCAGCTTCCCAAGCTGAAGGTCGCGGGTTCGAGCCCCGTTGCCCGCTCCATTCCCCTTGATCCCATGCGTCGAGCGCTGCGCACTACCGGCCTTCGAATCGCGGCGCTTCTCTTGATAGCAGCGGCAGCCGGGGCGCTCTCGTGCGCCTCGGCACCCCCGGCGGGGTCCCGCCACGACCTGGACCACGCCGTCGACGCGTTCATCGACGGGGACTACCGCGGCGCGGTGACGAAGCTCGACGCAGTCATCGCGGCCTCCACCGACGACGCCGTGCGACGCGAGGCGTACACGTACCTGGGTCGTGCGCACATGGCGCTGGGCGAGACCGAGGCCGCCGTCGACGCGTTCGCGCGCGGCGTGCAGCTGGGCGACACGGGACCGTGCGTGGCGTACTTGGAGCTGCTCAAGCAATACGTCGAAGGGAAGCCGTCCGGCCTCCACATGACCGACGTGCTGACCCGCGGGCAGCTCGCGGGCGCGATTGTGCGCTTGTTCTTGGGCGGCGCTTCGAGCGACCCGTCGGGCCCCACGCCCATCACGGAGCTCGCGCGGCGCGGGTGGATGCCGGCACTCGCCGACGGACACGACCACGCCGACCTTCCCGTCACGTACGCCTCGCTGTACGTCGTCACCGCCCGCATTCTCGCGGACGCGGGCCACGAGCGGCAGGCCGATCACATCATGCCGGGCGGATACCGCGCGGCGTCGCGCAAGACCGAGCCGGTGTCCGGCGCGGAAGGACTCGCGGTACTCGAGCGCGTGCGCGCGCTGACAGCGAAGTAAGAACTATGGCCGAACGTGCTCTCAAGATCGTCTCGATGAAAGACCCCGCCGACTTCGGGTTGGCGCCGGGCGTTCTCGCCGTGGGCGACGCGGTCGTCGAAGTGGCCGGCAAGCCGGCCGAGGACCAGCTCGATTTCCACTTCCACGCCTCGCGCGGGAAGTCGGTCACGATCCTGGTCGAGCGCGCCAACGGGACGCGCGAGCGCATCGTGCTGCCGACCAGCGCGGTGGCGGGCCTGGAGATCTGGTTCGAGGCCATGGACTTCCGCCGCTGCCGCTGCAAGTGCCCGTTCTGCTTCGTCGACCAAATGCCCAAGGGCATGCGCGAGACGCTCTACGTCAAGGACGAAGACTTCCGCTTGAGCTTCCTGTACGGAAACTTCACCACCATGAACGACGTGACGGACGACGAGATCGCGAAGATCGTCGAACAGCGCAACTCGCCGCAGTGGGTGTCGGTGCACGTGATCGACGAGGCCATGCGTCGCTTCATCTTCGGGCGCCCGATGAAGCGCGACATCGCGCGGACCTTGCGCACGTTGTCCGAGGGCGGCATCACGGTGCACACACAGGCCGTCATCGTGCCGGGACGCAACGACGGCGACTACCTGCGCGAGACCATCGAGACGCTGGAAGGGATCGGCGCCAACATCGCAACTCTGGCGGTGGTTCCGGTTGGACTCACCAGACACCGCGAGGGCCTTTCGAGCATTCGATCGTATCGGGACGAGGAGATGGCGCCGGTGATCGACTTGGTGGAATCGTACCAGGCCCGTTTTCTCGAAAAGCGACGCTCTCGTTTTGTATTTGCCAGCGATGAGTGGTACGTCGGCGCCGGGCGCGTCGCGCCCGGCTATGACACCTACGAGGACTTCCCACAGCTCGACAACGGTGTCGGGTCGATTCGCAACTTCCTGGCCGAGATCGAAGCCGACTTGGATGCCTTCGAGCTCCCGGCCGACGCGAGCTCGATTCGCATCGCCACTGGGAAATTGGCCGCGCGCGTCTTCGAACGCTACGTATTTCCATTGTTGACCGCGCGCGGCCTGCGCACGCTGCCGGAAGTCACGGTGGTTGAGAACGAGTATTTCGGCGCGGGGGTCACGTGCTCGGGTCTGCTCGTCGGCCGCGATATCGTAGCGGCGGTGTCGAAGGCGGGTTCGGCCAAGACCACCTTCATCCCGCCCAACTGTTTGAACTACGACGGCGTCACCATCGACGAGATGTCGGTCGACGACCTCGCGCGCGAGACCGGCGCCCCGGTGGTTGCGCCCGACGAGTCGTTCGTCGAGGCGCTGTGCGAGCACGCGTCGTCGGGGTCGACGAAGTAGCATGAAGAAGAAAGCCAGCGTCGCGATCATGGGCCGCCCGAACGTCGGCAAGTCGACGCTCTTCAACCGCGTGACGTCGGCGCGCCGCGCCTTGGTGCACAAAACGCCCGGCGTCACGCGCGACGCACAGCGCGGGACCACGGAGTGGAACGGCGTCGCGTTCGACCTCGTGGACACGGGTGGCCTGTTTTCCGGCATCGCGGACCCGTTGGTGGCCCAAGTGGAAGAGCGCGCGATGCGCGAAGCCTTGGGCGCGGACGTCATTCTACTGGTGGTGGACGGGGAAGCGGGGCTCACGCCGGCCGACGCCGACGTGGCCAAGCGCGCGCGCGACACCAACCTGCCCGTGTTGCTGGTGGTCAACAAGACCGAACGCCAGGTGAGCCGCCTCGGTGCGGGCGAGTTCCACAAGCTCGGTTTCGACAACCTCTACGAGATCAGCGCGCTCCACGGGGAAGGCATCGGCGATCTGTTGGACGACGTCGTGAAGCTTCTGCCGCGCTCGTCGGCGGGCGCCGTGCACACCGACCTGCGCCTCGCCATCGTGGGTGTTCCCAACGTGGGGAAGTCGAGCCTCGTCAACGCCATCGTCGGCTCCGACGCCAGCATCGTCGACGACCGCCCCGGCACCACGCGCGACTCCATCGACTCGGCCGTCATGTGGCAGAAGAGGAAGGTGACGCTGGTCGACACCGCCGGCATCAAGCGCAAGGCCCGCACCACCGAAGACCTCGACCTGTTGAGCACCATGAAGAGCCTCGAATCGATCGAGCGCTGCGACGTCGCGGTCGTGATGTTGGACGCCACCCGCGACATCTCCAACCAGGACGTCAAGGTGGCGAGCTATCCGCACCGCGCCGGCAAGGGTGTGGTGGTGTGTTTCAACAAGTGGGACATCGTACCCAAAAAAGGCGACAAGACCTACGTCGAGAAGGAGCGCGAATTCCGCAAGAAGTGCGGGTTCTTGAACTACGCGCCGGTCATTTTCATATCGGCCAAGACGCATCAGCGCGTGAACGTGGTGCTGGAGACCGCGTGGCGCGTGCGCGAGGAATGCCACCGCAAGGTGCCGACCTCCGATTTCAATCGCTTCCTCACCCGCTCGACCCAGCGCACGCCGCCCCCGTACCACGCCGGCGGCAATGGGAAGATCTTCTACGGCACGCAAGTGGACGTCGCACCGCCCACCTTCAACCTGTTCGTCAATCGCGTGGCCCACTTCGGGCGCTACTACATGCGCCAGTTGAGCAACCAATTGCGCTCCGAGTACGGCTTCGAAGGCACCGACATCCGCATCGAGTTGGCGCAGCGCCGCGACGGCAAGGCGGCCTTGCGCAAGGAAGACAAGCCGCGCGCGACGCGCCGCGCCCGTTTGAAGAAGAGCAGCCGCAGGAAGCGAGCGGCGTCGTGATGTCGATTCTCCTGGCCGCGTTGGGCGCGTATTTGGTGGGCGGGATCCCGTTCAGCTACATCGCGGGGAAGCTCGCGAAGGGGATCGACCTGCGACAGCACGGCTCCGGCAACCTGGGGGCCTCGAACACCTATCGGATTCTCGGCGGACGCATCGCGCTGGTCGTCCTGATACTCGACGTCGCGAAGGGGCTGGTGCCGGTGGTGGTGGCGGCGCGCGTCGACCCCTACGGCGGGGAGCCGGTCCACGCCATCGCCGCCGCGGCCGGGGCGATCCTCGGCCACCTGTTCTCTCCGTATTTGAAGTTCTCGGGCGGGAAGGGCATCGCGACCTCCGCGGGTGCGTTCGCCGGGCTGGCGCCGTGGGCGTTCGTGTGCGCCCTGTTCGTGTTCGCGGTGGTGTTCGCGGCGCGGCGCATCGTGGCGCTCGCGAGCCTCGCGGCCGCGGTCACGCTGCCCCTGGCGATGTTCGTCGCCCCCGGCTTCGGACTGGGAGACCGGCACGCGTCGCTGCAATGGGTGACCATCCTGGTCATGCTGGTCGTGGTCTGGAAGCATCGAGGCAACATCCGGCGCTTGCGCGCCGGGACCGAGCCCGCGCTCGCGCGGCGGAAAGGGTAACGATGCGCGTCGCCGTCCTGGGAGCCGGAAGCTGGGGCACCTCCCTCGCGATCGTCCTGGCCGAGAACGGCCACGACGTCGCGCTGTGGGAGTTCGACGCGGAACACGCGACGACCGTCGCGCGCAAGAGAGAGAACACGAAGTTCCTGCCCGGCGTCACGCTCCCGGCGAGTATCGACGTGACGAACGATCTGGGGGGCGCCCTTCGCGATGCGCGCATGGTCGTTTTCGTGGTCCCCTCGCACGCCATTCGGGCGACCGCGCACGCGGTGCGGGCCGCGAGCACCTTCGACCCGGAAGCGCTGGTCGCATGCGCGGCCAAGGGTCTCGAAGAGGGGACCCTCGCGCGCATGAGCGAGGTCCTGCGCGAAGAACTGCGCCTCGAGCCGGGCCGCATCGTGAGCCTGGTAGGCCCGAGTCACGCCGAGGAAGTGAGCCGCCGCATTCCCACCTCGATCGTCGCGGCCGGCTCCGACGCGGCCGCGTGCGCCCAGGTCCAGGACGCGTTCGTTCGGCCGTATTTTCGGGTTTACACCAACGACGACGTGGTCGGGGCCGAGATCGCGACGTCGCTCAAGAACTCGATTGCGATCGCGGCCGGGATTCTCGACGGCCTGGGCCTGGGGGACAACACCAAGGCGGCCCTGGTGACGAGGGGACTGGCCGAGATCACACGACTGGGAGTGGCCATGGGGGCGTCGGCCGAGACCTTTTCCGGTCTTGCCGGGGTGGGCGACCTCGTGGTTACCTGTTTGAGTCGCCACAGCCGCAACCGGCACGTGGGGGAGGCGCTCGGACGCGGCGAGACGTTGGAGCAGGTGCTCGCGGGCATGGTCATGGTGGCGGAGGGCGTGCGCACGACGCGCGCCGCCGTCGAGTTGGGGCGGCGTCACAAAGTCGAGCTCCCGATAATCGAGATGGTGCATCGGGTGCTCTTCGAAGGGCACGACCCCAAGGCAGCCGTGACCGAGCTCATGATGCGCCCGCCGCGGGCGGAGGCTCGCGGCGAGACCTCCGGACGCGCGAAAGGAGGACGCGGGTGAGGTACAAGACGACGACGGGCAAGATGTATTACACGATCGGCGAAGTATCCGAGATCACCGCGGTAAAGCCCCACGTGTTGCGGTACTGGGAGACCGAGTTTCCCACGTTGCGGCCCAAGAAGAACCGGGCCGGCAACCGCAGCTACCGGCCGCGGGACATCAAATCCGTCCTGGCCATTCGAGAACTGCTGTACAAAGAGAAATTCACCATCAACGGCGCGCGCAAGAAGCTGCAAGAGAACTTCGGAAATCCGGATCCCATCCTGAAGCAGATGCAGATCCCCTTCAGCGACCCGCAGGCGCGCCACGTGCTGCTGAGCGTCAAGAAAGAGTTGGAGGAGTTGCGCGAGTTGTTGTCCGAGGAGATCGAGGACGAAGTCGCCAAGGTGTGACGCGACGGTTGCGCGCACGCCCGCGTCTCTGTTAGTCTAGCCGTCTGGTCGGGGCGTGGCGCAGTCCGGTAGCGCACTTGCATGGGGTGCAAGTGGTCGCTGGTTCGAATCCAGTCGCCCCGACCATTTTTCTTGAGAACGGGGGCCGAGTCACTCGGCCCCCGTTTTTCGTTTCTATCCGCTACTTGAGCAGCACCATCTTCCGCGTCTGCGAGAAGTCTCCGGCGACGAGCCGGTAGAAGTACACGCCGCTTGCCGCGGGCCGACCACCCGCGTCCGTGCCGTCCCAGCGGACGTCGGTGTACGACCCCGCCCCGCGCTCCTCGTCGACGAGTGTCTTCACGCGCTGCCCGGAGACCGTGAACACGTCGACGCGCACGCGGCCGTGCTCAGCTAGTGAGAAGGCGATCGTGGTCGCGGGGTTGAAAGGGTTGGGATAGTTCTGCTCGAGGCGCGTCGCCCGCATGGGCGAGACGTCGACGATCGGAAGAAAAAAGAAGTCCGCGAGGTACTGCAATATATTGCGTTGGAATCGACCGCGGTCGAAGGAGGGCTCGTCGTCACGGAGGCTGATCAGGCTGAAGCCGGAAAGAACCACACGGGCGTTCCCGACGGAGTTTGCGATGACCGCCGCGTTGTTGGCGACGGCCGGACCGTAGGTCGCCGCGACGACGGTCGTGCCGAGTGGGGTCATGACGTCGAAGTCGCCGTCGCCGTAGAGATAGAAATCGCCCAGACCCCAACTGTCGAGCAGCCCGCCCGGCACTGTCTCGACGAGCGGACTAACGCCGTACGCCGGGCGGTGGTTGCCCGTCGTCAACGAAAACGGAATGTAAGTCGAGCGGAGGGCCGCTGCGGAAGGGCTGCTCGATGCGATCGTGCTCTCGGCCACGTCGTTGCCGCACAGGTAAACGCCGCCGCGATCGAACCCGGGGACGTCTTC
>DASPGK010000266.1:0-2097 GCA_035620655.1 Candidatus Krumholzibacteriia bacterium | reverse complement strand
GAAGCGGGCCTGCGTGCCGAGCACAATTGTCCGGGCGAACTCCCGGACGAGCGCAAGCAGCGAATCAAAGACGCTATGACGCGGGATCCGCGCGATCGCTAGCGCTCGCCTCCCATCCACCCATCTGCCTCCCAAAGAATCCCGGGAACCTTCGGCCCGTGGCCGGTGTTAGAAACGGCTGGATTGTCCGCCCCGCGTCCGCTAGGATGCGTTTCCACGGGTCGTTCCGGGGGATTTCCAGATCGAATGAAAAACGCGTTATCGCAGATGGTCGGGGGTTTGGGCGTCATGGTCGTCGCGACCCTCATGGGCGTGGTCGTCAACGCGGTGCGCCCCAACGGCGTCGCGTTGATCCAGTCGGGGGCGCCGGTATCGACCGCACAGCACCCCGCGGTGCACGCCGACTCTGCCGCCGCCGATACCACCCACGCGCTCGCGGAAGGCGCCATCTCGCTCGCCGAGATGAAGCGCCTGTTCGACGAGGGGTCGGCCATCATACTCGACGCTCGTGACGCCGCCGAGTACGAGCAAGGGCACATCCCCGGCGCTATCAACATTCCGTACGACCGCATTCCCGAGTATTTCGACATCTTGAATTCCCAGGTTCCTATGGACGCGCACGTCGTCGTCTATTGCCGAAGCCTCACGTGCGACTTCAGCGACCAGCTCGCAACCGAGCTCAAGATCATCGGCTACCAGAACGTGTCGGTGTTCTCGGGCGGCTGGGACCAGTGGACCACGGCCGGCTACCCCATCGAAGGCATGGTCGACAAGTGATCGCCCGCATCCTCACCGGCCGCGAATTGAATCTGGTGCTGCGCCTGTTCCTGGGCGGGATGTTCCTATACGCGGCGTGGGACAAGGTGCTCCAGCCCGCGGGTTTCGCGATGTCGGTGCGCGGGTACAAGATCATTCCGTTCGCGCTGTCGAACTTGTTCGCGCTCGGGGTCTCGTGGACCGAACTGATCGCGGGTCTCATGCTGATTCTCGGCATCTTTACGCGCAAGGCTGCGGGTGCCATCGCCATCCTGCTCGTCATGTTCATCGTCGCCATCTCGATGGTGATCGTGCGCGGCATGACTGTCGACTGCGGCTGCTTCGGCTCCGAGGGCGGCTCATCGACATCATGGCTCTTGATCGTCCGGAACATCGCTCTCTTGGCCGGCGCGTATCTCATCATGCGCTACAACGACGGCTTCGCGAGCGTATTCCCGGGCGGCCGCAGCTCGGACGCGCGGCTTTCGGAATAGCTCGCGCGCTTCCTTACCAATTGAATCCCAGATAGCTCCGGTCGTCGGGGGGCGCGTCGAACACGCGCGCGAGGTCGACGACCACTTTCTTCCCGGACGACGCGCGGCGCGCCGCGTCGGCGAAGTCCGGCGAGCGGTGCCCGACCACGAGCACGTCGGCGAACGCCGCTACCTCGGCCAGATCGTTCGCAAGGAGCCGCGAGATGTGCGGGATCTCCTTCTCGATGTAGGCCTTGTTCGCCCCCACCAACCGCGCCAGAGACACGCTCTGGTCGTAGATGCGGATCTCGTACCCCTTGCCGAGGCAGATTTCGATCAAACGAACCAGCGGGCTCTCGCGCAAGTCGTCGGTGCCGGGCTTGAAACTCAGACCCAGGAACCCGAGCCGCTTCTTGCCCTGCGCGAATATCATTTCGGCGGCGCGATCGATCTGCACGTCGTTGCTCGGGAGCAGCGACGAGAGCAGCGGAAGATTGAGGTCGTGGGCGCGCGCGTAGTAGACGAGCGCGCGCACATCCTTGGGCAAACACGACCCCCCGAACGCAAACCCCGGTTTCAAATAGGCGGCCGAGATGTTGAGCTTGGTGTCGGCCGCGAAGATGCGCATCACGTCGTGGCTGTCGACACCCGCGGCCTTGCACACGGTCCCGATCTCGTTCGCGAAGGTGATCTTGGTGGCGTGAAACACGTTGTCGACATACTTGACGGTCTCGGCCACGCGGATCGAGGTCGCGAACACGGGGGCCTGGATGCCTTCGTACAACGCGACGATGGTGGCGGCGGTCTGCGGGCTGGCGGCGCCGACGACGGTCTTTGGCGGTTGGAAAAAATCGGCCACGGCACTGCC
>DASPGK010000265.1:0-3120 GCA_035620655.1 Candidatus Krumholzibacteriia bacterium | reverse complement strand
CACGATCAGAAAGACCAGCTCGAAAACCGGTACGCCCACGATCAAGAGCGATTCAACGGCGTTCGTCCACGTGGCCGGCTGCACCAAGATCGCGAGTGCGGCCACGAGAAATCCGAGCAGGTGACTGCCGCCGTCGCCGAGGAAGATCGACGCGTCGGGAAAATTGAAAACGAGAAACCCCAGGACGACGCCCAACACTAGCAGCACGGAGGCGTCGTGCCCCGCGACCACGAACAGGAAGAGCAAAGCGATGGCGGCCAGGCCAGCCAGCAGGCCGTCGCAAACATCCACCAGGTTGAACGCGTTCACGATGGCAACCAGCCACAGCATGGTGATAGCGGCGTCGAGCCACGCAACTCCGGTGAGTCGCCACACCAAACCAAAGAGTACCGCCGTCGCGGCCGCGGCCGACTGAAATGCGAACTTCGGCAACGGTGCCAGCGGGCGCGCGTCGTCGAATGTTCCCCCCACGAGGAACAAGCCCGCGGGAATGGCGCCGCGCGCCGTGGCCAACCACAGTGGGTCGTCGCGCGCCACGAGGCTTGCGATCACCGCCGCGATCGCGAGTGCGACCGCGATGGCGACTCCGCCCAGATACGCGATGGGACGAGTGTGCTGCGGAACGATAGGGTTGGGGCGATTGACGGCACCCGTCGCCATCGCGATCGCGCGCACGACCCTCGTGGCACCCGCGCCCAATACGAAGGCCAGCGCGGCGAACGCGAGCGGCGCGAGCACTTCCGTCACGCCGGCTTCTCCCGGGCGGCCACGGACTCCGCCCACGCGAACCCGTCGCGCATCACTTGCGCCATCGACGAGTACTCCCACTTTCCGTAACGACCGATCGCGATCACGTCGCATGACCGCAGGAACGCGAGTGCTTCCGCCACGACGTCGGCCGAGGCGAGGTCGAAGACCACATAGGCTGGATCGACGACGCGCGCGGTGGCCCCGACGATCCCGCACTCCGGGGATAGGACGCGCGCGCGCGCGATGTCTTCGATGACGCGCCTGATCACGACGCGGCTATCAGCCAGCGGCTGCTCCGCGGGTTCGGTGATCTCCGCCATCAGTCCCCAGCCGTGTTCCGGCGCGGAGAGCGGGTCGAACTCGTGCATGAAGATGAGACGCGTGAAGACGATCGACTCGTCCGCGTAGTAGCGCCAGAGACCTTGCCCGCTCGGACGCGGCCCCGCGACGCGCACCATGACCGAAATGACGCGATTGCGGTGCAAGCGCCGGCATGCGTCGACCAAGTCGGCGGGCGCACCGGAGACCATGGAGAGCAAGCGCGACAGCGGCAGCGTAGCGAGGCAGGCCTGTCGATAGCGCGCGCGCACGTCGCGCCCGCGGTGTCTGACCACGACCGACCGCGTTACCGGATCGATGACCTGTACCTCGTGCTCCAGTTGCAGGTCCGCGACACGCGCCGCCAGTGCCTCCGACAAGACCGCCATCCCCCGCTGCGGTGCATCGGCGCGAGGACGCGGGTACCAACCGTTGGAATTGTAGGCGCCTGCGCGCGCATCGATGGAGGCGGCACCGCGTGCGACACTCTCGACGTCGGGCCGCGTGATGTTCCACTGAAAGCCCGAAGGGGCGAGCGCGGCCAGGGGGCGTTTCCAGAGCTTTCGATTGTAGGGAAACAAGAAGACGTCGCACATCTCGCGCCCGAAGGTCCGCAAGAGCATCTCTTCGAAATTGCGCGGTTGTTCGTCGTTGTGTTCCGAGGCGGCGACGACGAAATCGGACAGGCATCGCTCCCTCACGTCCTTCGCGAGACCCGCGAGGTGGAGCTGGAACGGGAATCGTACCGTTCCGTGTCGCGTCTCGACCCACGCCTCTGGACTCAGGCGCACCAACGCATCGCCGAGCAGATCACGCATGCGTCGCTCCATGGCGTCGTCCTGAAAGTGGAGCAAGTGGAGCACGCGATCGAACCAATACCCGTCGATGCAATCCGTGCGCACCAAACCGCCCGGGCGATCTTCGCGCTCGAACACGGTGCAGCTCTCGCCGAGCTCCGACGCCGCCGCCAGACCTGCGACGCCCGCGCCCAGGACGATGAAGTCCCGTTCGAGATCCGTACGCGTCATGCCTCGCCGTCCGACGGACGGAGTGCAGGCATCGCTTCATCGCGGTGCGCGCGCGGGTGGGGTGATTCGTCGCGCGCCACGTCGCGCACGATGGCGTCGATGCCGGGCCATCGCACTGATCCCACCAGCGTTTGGCATCGCGTTACGTCCGGGTTGCGCTCGAGAACGTCGCGCTGGCCGGTGTACACGGTGTCGTAGGCCACGTATCGAACCGGCGAACGCGACGACGTGACGCGCAGCACGACCTCCGCCAGGCGCTGGATCGACGTCGCCCGCGGGGTTCCGATGTTGACCGGCACCTGCGGTGGGCGCCACGCGTCGCGAGTGGCAATCAGTCTCAGGATGACGCTGACGAAGGTTCGCACGTGCGAGAACGACCGTGTCTGCCTGCCGTCGCCGTAAACCATGAGTGGCCGGTCGCGCAACGCGCTCTTAACGAAGCGAGGGATCACCATTCCGTAGCGACCGGTTTGTCCCGGCCCGACGATGTTGAATGGCCGCACGATTAGCACCCGTCGTCCATTTCGCGCATGATTCGCTGCGAGGCGCTCCATGTGGAGCTTGCCCAGCGCGTATCCGCGAAAGCCGCCGTCGTAGTCGAGTGCGCCTTGGTCGTCGATCGCCGCCGCTTCGCCCACGGTTCCCGCGGCTTCGACGCCGTACACCGCGGACGACGAAAACAAGACGACGGGAATGTCTCCGGTGTGATCGAGGATATTCTGGGCACCGCCCACGCTGGTCGCGTAGGCGAGTTCGCGGCGTTCGGAGACGAGCCGCTTTCCCACCAAACTCGCCAGGTGCAGGACGAGATCACAGCCGCGCGCAGCCTCACGCACCGCCGATGGGTCGAGCACCGAACCGACACGGATCTTCACGTGGCGCCGGCGTGCGAGACCATTCACGACCCCGGTCGAGAGATCGTCGAGAAGGACGACGTCGCATTGCGAATGGGCGAGACGCGACGCAATGGCGCGCCCGATGAAGCCGCACCCGCCGGTGATCAGCACCCGCCCCAAGAGAGGGG